>DAIQRP010000032.1:9052-26322 GCA_036786125.1 Sphingobacterium sp. | reverse complement strand
ACAGAAAGCCTTAAGAGAAATCTTAAGGCTTTTTTGCGTTTATAGCTTTTTGTAGACTTTATAAACAGACGAGCTTGTCGCCTACTTGATACTAGCCTATGAACTTATGAGATGCTTAAAAGCTGCTACTCGGTTTTAGTAATTTAAATACCCTGCTCAGAGCTTACTACTATTTCATATCTGACTACGAGCTTCAGGCTTAATCCCAATTATATAGCCCTGCGAAACATCTTCGATAACGGAAATTTCAAATTTAGCATGCATGAGCATGTACTATTTCAATAAAATATACCCGGAAAGGGATATATGCTGTCATCTACAGCCTCCATCCTGCAGATAGATATATAGCTATACACAAGAGAATTCAAATACTTATGCACATATGGGATAAGTTTGATAGCATTACTGCTATGTTTTATACAGTGAACTCACATAATGTGTATAACTCTTCCTAATCAAAGCTGTTTTAAACATTATTTAAATGAAATTGATAAAAAATTCTTATGATTAATTTTTGAACTCGATATTTTTGCGGATATCTATAATTTTATTCACAATTTGTTGACAAAATGTGGATATCCTAGTATTTACTATTTTTTAGACAAAAGATCCACACAGCTTATAAGCGTAAAGAAATAAATCACAAACTTAATATGAAGCTAATGATTAACTAATCTTCAAACTCGTTATTTGAAAAAAACAGCTATGAAAAGAGCAGTTGATTTAGTTGTCTTATCTGATATCCATTTAGGAACTTATGGTTGTAAGGCTAAAGAGTTATTGCAGTATCTGGAGTCCATACAGCCTAAGCATTTGATTTTAAATGGTGATATTATAGATATGTGGGCTTTTAAGAAAAGTTATTTTCCGGAATCTCATCTGCAAATTATTAAAAAAATATTTGAGATGTCCAGGCAAGGCATTGAGATTACCTATATTACGGGGAATCATGATGAGATGTTGAGAAAATTTACCGATATGAAATTCGGAGGTATTAAACTACTCAATAAGTTATTATTAGACTTAGATGGAAAGAAAACCTGGATATTTCATGGTGATGTTTTTGACACTTCGGTACAACATTCTAAATGGCTAGCTAAATTTGGAGGTTGGGGCTATGATAAACTCATTCAACTGAATAATATCAGTAATTGGCTGTTACAAAAACTAGGAAAAGAGAAATATTCCTTTTCCAAAAAAATAAAAAATTCCGTAAAAAAAGCGATTAAATTTATTGCAGACTTTGAAGAAATAGCTTCCGATATAGCGATTTCAAACGGCTATGATACCGTAATTTGTGGGCATATACATCAGCCACAAATCCGTGAAATACAAACGCTTAAAGGGCGCTGTCTATATCTGAATTCCGGAGATTGGATTGAAAATCTAACCGCCCTAGAATATCATCAAGGACAGTGGAAACTGTATGCCTATGAAACGGATAAGCATAACCTCAAAACAGTACATTCCCCGGATATTCCAACAGTACTCACCATGGAAGTTTTTATGCAGGCCATGGAGGTGGCAACCATTGTAAATTATAAAAATTAAAAAGCGATAAATTCATCAATTTGCTCCTGGACAAAATTTTTAGTATCCTCTTTTAGGAGTTCAGCATCTAAACTTAATTCCTGCTGTATCGATGGGATATGTATTTTTAGAGGTAATATATGCAACCGTAAATAATTGCATATTCCAGTCAGATGATCGATACCACGGATATTCCCATACTTGCCAGAAGAGATGCCTACGAGCGCTGCTTTTTTATGATAAAAACTTGCTGGAAAGGCACATGCATCGATAAAGATTTTAAGCACTCCTGGAATACTGCCATTATATTCTGCAGCGATAAAAATAAATTTCCTGCAGGAGGATATTCGCTCCTGAATAGCTGCAAAAGCTTCAGATCGCTTACCATACAGGTCCGTAGAAATAAGGTCTGAAGGAAGTTCCGTTAAAGATAAAATTTCACATTCTTCTCCCTTTTTTTGAATCTCTTTTTCGTAATACTTTGCTAGTCTGAGCGAATTACTATTTATTCTATTTGTGCCTGAAATAATTAAAATCATTGTGCTAATGTTACTTATAAAAAGCTCCGGAACTTATGAATTGATATGCTGATTTTTTGTATCTTAGCATCCATAGTACATACTATCCAGCAGAACCCAAAAGTACAAAATAAGCGTAATTAAAAATAGCGCTATTGCTGCACTGCTAAGGAAATAAGTCTGCTCAGCGTAAAAAGTCAGTATAAATTACTGCAATATATATTATTACGATAAGTTTTTCAATCATAATGGGTAAAATTATAGCAATCGCAAATCAAAAAGGTGGAGTTGGGAAGACAACTTCTTCGATTAACTTAGCAGCGAGTTTAGCAGTTTTAGAATATAAAACGCTATTAGTCGATGCCGATCCACAAGCGAATTCAACTTCCGGAATTGGTTTTGATCCGCGTGTTATTAAATCAAGCGTATATGAGTGTCTTGTTAATGATTTAGACCCGAGAGAGGCTATACAACCTACAGAAACTCCGAACTTGGATTTACTTCCTGCGCATATTGATTTAGTGGGTGCAGAGATTGAAATGATTAATATGCACGAGCGTGAATATAAAATGAAAAAAATCTTAGAGCAAGTTAAAGATGACTACGATTTTATCATTATTGACTGCTCACCTTCTTTAGGCTTAATCACCATTAACGCATTATCGGCGTCAGATTCTGTCATTATTCCTGTTCAATGTGAATATTTTGCGTTAGAAGGTCTAGGGAAATTATTAAATACCATTAAAATTGTTCAAAATAGATTAAATACTAACCTAGAAATTGAAGGAATTCTACTGACCATGTATGATGTTCGTTTAAGATTATCGAATCAAGTGGTAGAAGAAGTAAAAACTCATTTCACAGATTTAGTATTTGATACCATTATTCAAAGAAATACAAGATTAAGCGAAGCTCCAAGTTTTGGCATATCCGTAATTATGCATGATGCAAACTGTAAAGGAGCAATAAACTATTTAAATTTAGCACGTGAAATTCTAGAAAAGAATGGACATGTTAAATCAGAAGAAAATAAAACAGTAACGGTATAAGATGGCACAACTAAGAAAAACCGGATTGGGAAGAGGTTTAGGCGCCTTATTAAATGATAATATGGATACTCCAGCACGTCCTAATGAGCTTGAGGAAGTATCTGCACCGCAATCCCTGCATACGGAACAGTCGGGACAAAGTTCCGGAATTAATGAAGTTCGATTGGAATATATTACGGTTAATCCATTTCAACCGCGTACTGATTTTGACGAACAGGCCTTATTAGAACTTTCGGAATCTATTCAACTTCAAGGATTAATTCAGCCTATTACTGTACGCCAAATTGGTGAAAATTCTTACCAACTAATCTCTGGAGAACGTCGTTTTAGAGCGTCTAAATTAGCAGGTTTAACACAGATTCCTGCTTATATACGTACCGCGAATGACCAACAGATGTTGGAAATGGCACTGATTGAAAATATTCAACGTGAAAACTTGAATGCCATTGAAGTAGCCTTAAGTTTTCAACGTATGATTGAAGAATGTGATTTAAAGCAAGAGGAGTTAGGTGAAAGAGTATCTAAAAATAGATCTACTGTAACCAATTATCTTCGTCTTTTAAAATTACCTCCAGTTATTCAGGCGGCAATTCGTGATGGACAACTGACCATGGGACATGCCCGTGCTTTAATCAATATCCCTGAAGTAGAAAAGCAATTATATATCTTTAAACTTATTGTCGATCAAGGTCTCTCTGTTCGAAAAGCGGAAGAGCTTGTACGGGAGTTGCAAAAAGGTGGTAAAAAGAAAAATACTAAAGAGAAATCTACAGCGTTATCTTTTCAATTGCAGAAGATTCAGGATGACTTAACCTCTAAATTTTCATCTCGTGTGAAATTAAATGTCAATGCGACTAAAGGGAAAGGGGCTATAGAAATTCCATTTGAATCTGAAGACGACTTAAGTCGTATATTAGAATTATTAGATTGGTAAAAGATGTATAGAATAGTAGGGTTATTATTCTTTTGTTTCCTGAGTTTGTATAGTTTTTCCCAACAGGGAAGAACGGTAGTTCACGTAAGCAACTTAGATTCTACTCTAGTGGCCCAACAGGATACGGTAAAAGAAACCCGTCGCGAGCGTAAACGTAGGGAACAGTTGGAGAAGGAAGCGAAGGAACCCGTTATTTTTAAAGATTCTGCCCGTTTAGCTATAGAAGCATTAACGGAAAAGGCTTGGAAAAGATCGGCTATATTACCCGGATGGGGACAATATACCAATGGGGGATTATGGTGGATTAAAGCGCCTGTTATCTATGGGGGTTTTACTGCAACCGTATTAACCTTTGATTTTTATAATAAGTATTATAAAGAATTGCTTACGGAATTAAAATATAGATCGGAAAACCCTGGAGGACAGGAAGGAAATCCCGATTATATCAATGCCAATACGCAAGGTTTAATCACTGCAAAAGATTTTGCACGTAGAAACCGAGATTTAATGGTGCTCCTAACTGTAGGTGTATATGGGTTAAATGTGGTGGAAGCCTATGTGGATTCTATGTTAAAAAATAGATGGAATATTGGAAATAGTTTGGGTGTCAAAGTATCCCCTACATTACTTCCATATGCCAGAAATAGTTATGCATTCTCACCTTATCCTACGATGGGGTTAAAAATAACCATGCAATTAAAATAAACCTACATACGAATGAAAATAGTTTTATTAGGATATGGCAAGATGGGCAAACTTATTGAAAAGTTTGCTTTTAAAAGAGGTCATGAAATCCATCTGATTATAGATCAGAATAATAGAGATTCAATTTCTAAAGCAGATATTGAAGGAGCTGACGTGGCTATTGACTTTTCTATTCCATCAGGAGCCTTAGATAATATAGAGTTATGTTTAAATGCCCATTTGCCATTAGTCGTAGGAACGACTGGCTGGTATGAGGAATTGGAACAGGTCAAAGCAAATACGCTAGCTCAGGATGGAGCCATCTTATATGGTTCTAATTTTAGTATTGGCGTAAATATCTTCTTCCATATCAATAAATTACTCGCTAAAGCCATTAGTCCTTATAAAGCTTATGATGCGCAAGTGGAGGAAATTCATCATATCCATAAATTGGATGCCCCTTCAGGGACGGCTATTACAATTGCTGAGGGAATATTAGATGAAATTGAATCTAAAGAGCGTTGGGTTAATTTTGTGGAAGGGTCAGAAACGGAAGTTATCCCGAAACAGAATGAACTTTTAATAGAAAGTCATCGAATTGAAGAGGTTCCAGGTACTCATACTGTTTTGTATAGTTCTGAAGTCGATCAAATTGAATTCAAACATACGGCACATAGTCGTGATGGCTTTGCTTTAGGAGCAGTTATTGCTGCTGAATGGTTAGTTGGAAAAAAAGGATTTTTCCAAGTGACAGAAATGTTTGATTTCAATAAATAAGAATAATTTTAAAATCCTATGTGGTATATTATATTTATTATATTAACTGCTGTTTCCCTTTTTGGGTTATGGAAGTTATTTATAAAAGCAGGTAGACAGGGGTGGGAGGCTATTGTGCCCTTTTACCGTGAATATGTATTTGCTCAATTAACGGGACGCCCGAATTGGTGGGTGTTTTTATTAATCGTTCCTATCGTTAATATTTTTATTTTTTACGGTTTATATTTAGACTTTATTAAAGCTTTTGGTAAACGTCGATTTTGGGAAAATGCGGCCGCTGTCGTAGTTCCTTTTATTGTGCTCCCTATTTGGGCCAATGATCCAACCGTAAAATACCTGGGAAAATCTGCTACTGCAGAGTTTAAACAAAAATATCCCTATAAGAAATCCTTTGCTCGGGAATGGGCTGATGCAATTATCTTTGCTACGGTAGCCGCATCTTTAATACGTGGCTTCTTAATTGAGGCTTATATGATTCCTACGGGCTCGATGGAAAGAACATTATTAGTAGGGGATTTTTTATTTGTTTCTAAATTAAATTATGGACCTCGTATTCCAATGACGCCTATAGCTTTTCCATTTGCGCACCATACCATGCCAATTTTTGGAGGAAAAGCATATTCCGAATTAATTGAACTTCCTTATAAAAGACTACCAGGTTTTCAAGATATCAAACGGAATGATGTCGTGGTCTTCAACTATCCTATGGAAGCTGATGAACCTTATAACCGACCGATAGATAAACGGGAAAACTATATTAAACGTTGTGTAGGTATGCCGGGAGATACAATTTCCATTAAAGATGCCGTATTATATGTCAATGGAAAATTAGGATTCCAACCCCCAGAAGCGCAGTTAAGTTATTTGGTTTATACAGATGGATCGGGCTTAAATCCACAGCGCTTAAAAGATAAACGATTAGAAAACTATTATAATGGGCAAGAACCTTACGTTATTTTAATGACTAAGGATGAAGCTGAAGATGTTAAAAGTTGGTCGAATGTAAAAGAAGTTATTCCTAATATTCAAAAACCTGGACGTTCTGAATCTGCTGAAGATACTTTCCCTAATAATCCACATTACGATTGGAACTATGATAACTTTGGTCCATTAATTATTCCTAAGAAGGGATGGACTGTGCAGTTGAATGAAATGACTTTACCACTATATAGACGTGCTATTTCAGTATATGAAGGTAATACCTTAGAGGAGAAAGCAGATGGTATTTATATCAATGGAGCTCTAGCATCCAATTATACATTCAAAATGGATTATTTCTGGATGATGGGTGATAATAGACATAATTCTTTGGACGCACGTTCATGGGGATTTGTTCCTGAAGATCATATTGTAGGAAAAGCATTATTTATCTGGATGTCCCACGATGAAGACGGAACATTCCTGTCTAAAATTCGGTGGAATAGATTGTTCCGAGGAATTAATTAAACGTATAATTAATGACATAAAAAAAGCTACTATCTCAGATAGTAGCTTTTTTTATGCTTATAATATAGCTTTTATTTTAGACAAGCTAAATATCTTTTTATGGTTTCTTCTAAGCCTAAATATAGGGCGTCTGAAATTAGGGCATGTCCGATGCTGACCTCTAATAGACCTGGAATATGCTGATTAAAATAGGCTAAATTATTTAAATCTAAATCATGGCCGGCATTTAAACCTAAGCCTACTTCCTGCGCTTTTTCAGCAGCTTGGATATATAAAGCAATGGCAGCCTCAGGATTATTTTTAAATTGTACTGCAAATGATTCCGTATATAATTCTACACGATCGGTCCCTGTCGTTGCAGCGGCTTCAATCATTTTTGGATCAGGATCTACAAATATAGAAACACGAATACCCGCATGTTTAAAAATGCCACACATCTCTGTTAAGTACGCCTGATGTTTTATGGTATCCCAACCATGATTGGAGGTCAGTTGTCCTTCGGCATCTGGTACAAGTGTAACCTGAGCAGGCTGATTAGCGAGTACAAGCTCCACAAATTTATCTTCTGTGCAATTTCCTTCAATATTTAATTCCGTGGAGATCTGAGCTTTTAAATCAAATACATCCTGATAACGAATATGTCTTTCATCAGGCCGGGGATGTACAGTAATACCTTGTGCCCCAAAACGCTCACAGGCAAGAGCGGCAGCAACTAAATCTGGATTGTTTCCACCTCTTGAATTTCTTAGCGTGGCGATTTTATTGATATTTACAGATAGTCTAGTCATCTTTTTTTCTAAAGGTTTCCGTAAAATTACAAAGACTTTAGTAATCATTCGATTAATTTCAAGATTTTATTAATCTTTAACATCTGGTGTAAATGATTTTTTATAAATTGCATATAGTATGAATGAGATAGATTTCAGTGTATTTTCAGGCTTTAGACTTTTTGATATCATAGATATCTTTTTGGTGGCCATTATTATCTATTATATATATAGTTTAATACGCGGAACTATTGCCGTCAATATTCTGATTGGAGTAGCCTTATTTTATGCAATTTATCTTATTGTAAAACAGATGCAGATGCGTTTGTTGACGGAGATATTTGGCGGATTCATACAGGTCGGGTCTATTGCCTTAATTGTTGTATTCCAGCAGGAAATACGCCGTTTCTTATTACATATAGGGAAAAATATCTCTATGAAACGGAAGAAGATTCTATGGTCTTTCTTTTTTAATAAAAAGGAAGTTTCTAAAGATAATTCGGAATTATTAAAACCCATTATTGAGGCTTGCCGATCGATGTCTAAATCCAGGACGGGAGCCCTTTTGGTATTTTCTAAATATTATGATGAGGAGTATTATCAAAGCTCTGGAGAATATATTGATGCGCATATCTCAAAACGGCTTATAGAGAGTATTTTTCATAAAAATAGTCCCTTACATGATGGTGCTGTGGTGATCGTGGATTTTAAAATTATGACTGCCTCCTGTGTGCTACCTTTATCTGATTCCGAGGATTTGCCTTTACAATTTGGCTTAAGACATCGTGCCGCTATTGGTGTAACGGAAGTATCAGATGCCGTTGCGGTTGTTGTCTCTGAGGAAACGGGGGAAATTTCATTTACAAAAGATGGTAATGTCAATATGAATATCTCTCATGAGGAATTAGCAGAGCTTTTAAAAGATGAACTTTAATAGCTAACGATAGATAGCAAAAAAAAGCCCCTATACTTTAGGGGCTTTTTTTTATTTTTTAGCTTCTTGAATTAATTCGGTATTCAATTTAACATATTCTGGATTATTTTGACTTTGAGCTAAAGCTTTTGAAGCTTCTGCAGTAGCAATAGCTCCTTTTTTATCTCCAGCTTTTAACTGAATTTTAGCTTTCCAATATCCAATATAAGGGGCTTTATTATTTTCCTTTTCTGCGGCTTCTGCCCAAGCTAAAGCTTGTTTTAAATCTAAATTATTTTTTAGATAATATTGTGCAGCTGCTAAGTAAGGTTTCTTTTCACCTTGCATAGCCTCCTTAATATTAGCCATAATTTCTGCACGCTGATCTACAGTGATCGGAAATTTAACTTTGGTGTTTTCCCAAACTAAAGATAAGGTTGTTGAATTTTCAGTAACCTCATCAAAAGACATGGTAAAACTCTCTACCTTAGGATTTACTTGTTCTGCAGGAACGGTAAACCGGAGTACATCTTCTTCTTTTTTATACGTATATGCGCCCCATTGTTGCACATTTTTAGATAAGATGATGGTCCATTCCTGTGTCCCCGGAATAGAAAGGATACCATAGGTCCCTTTAGGAACGGAATGACCAGCAATAGAAACTTGCTCTTCAAAACTGATGGAAGGAATTGTA
Source organism: Sphingobacterium sp. (assembly GCA_036786125.1). Classification (GTDB taxonomy): domain Bacteria; phylum Bacteroidota; class Bacteroidia; order Sphingobacteriales; family Sphingobacteriaceae; genus Sphingobacterium. The sequence continues at coordinate 17,010 of DAIQRP010000032.1, read as the reverse complement.
TTCGCACCTGTTCTCCAAACTTCATTATAAGGAATTAAACCGCCGAAAATTTTTCTATCATTGGTATTAGGGCGGTTATATTTTAGGGAGATATTATGAATACCTACTGATTGTACTACCGTCTGTGTACTTGACGCTGGAGGTAATATTGCCTGAGCATTAGCCGTGGATAAGGCTCCAAGACTCCATGTAGAAGCCATTAAGAGGGTCAAAAATCTATTTTTCATATATTTTATTTTATTTTTTTATTGCATTTAAAATGGACTTAGCTAAGTTAAGTTGTTTTGGGATATCTTGTTGAATAATATTTTTATTTGTAAAACTAGCAATATGGGTATTAAGGATATGGAGTTCCTCAATTCTGGAGGATTCTTCGAGTTGTTTTCGGACGATTTTTATCTTTTCGGCATCTTGAATACCTTCGATTAATTTTTCAAATCTAATGGAAGAGTGCTGCTCTGGATAGATTAACCACGCATCGCCTGCTAACCAGGTTCCTGCTCGGGCATCTTGATTGGGTTGGGCGTTCCAAGAATCATAGGCCCATCTTAAATAGCCGTCAAATCCCCTTTGCACGCTATGCCAAGCTAGCCATACGGCTTCTTGATATCCTGAGCTTGTAAAGGTATTGGGGAAAGCTTCTGTGCAGCAGGTATAAAAGGTTGTTTTATAGCCTAAAGCTTTTCTTTGAAAAAGCAGTTCTTCGGGCATATCCTCGGCTAAGGTTATGCTATAGTCCACCAGCTGATCGGCAATTTCCGGATGATAACCACCGGCTAAGGAAATTAAAAAATCCTGATCCGCCGCTTTGATTAAAGCTATGGCTGCTTTCATATGTTCCATAGGTCTTTCATCCATAGCGATAGTGGTCTGCTCGAACCAGCCTTTTTCTTTTAAGTGTTTGGCAAAATCCTGAAGAAAAGCAGACCAGTGCTCCGCATATGCTGTCTCCTCGGGACTTGCTTTAATAAATTTAGTCTGCTGATCAGATTCATCAAAATAATAGAATTTAAGATTCCATGGAATCATACTATAACAATTGATATATCCATTTATTCCCATTTCCTTCATAAAAAGCACCCAGTTATCAAAATGGGTATAGTCAAAACTCCAGGTACCCTGTTTTGTCTTTGTCCATTGAATCATCGACTGATAGATATCATAGGTCTGCCCATTCCATGGATCATAGATGATACTGGCTGTAATATTTTTTTGTCCTGCTGAAGCTAATTTTTTCATATAAGGCTGCAATAGGTCAAAATGCTCTTGTGACCAAGGTTCGACTTGATAATATCTTGCTGTGGCAAATGGATTTTGCCATAAATCTAAATGATAACTCCATTGATCGGAGGGCGGAAGAACTTGGTTACTGACTTCAATCTCATACGGAACCTGATGGATGCCAGTTTTTCCTTTGGCGGTAATTGTTCCTTTATATAAACCGGGACTTGTGCTGGCTGGAACATCTATACTTAACCAGATGGCTTGATTGCTATGTTTTGAATGCCTGAAGTTTGTATTTGTCGTAATCCGATCAAAGACTAAACTGGTATCTAGACCTGTGGGGATGCCACATCCACTGGAAAGATTTCCAATATGGTCGGTAAGCACTAAATCCATGGTAGAAATTTGAATATGTGAAGGATCTATCTTCTGTCCATCTGAGCGCATTAATTCTGAGCGTTCTAAGGTCACCAGTCCTTCCTCAAATCCACTGCTAAAGAGAAGCTGATGATGAACCCGTTCTCCTTTCCAGGCGATGGCCTGCCAGGAGTTTGTTAAATCTGTAGCAGAAACAGGATGATTCGGCTGAGCTGAGAAATGTCCGGTATAAAAAGAGAGCTTACCTGCGGATTGGGAGATTGCTTTATTAAGAAACAATAATAAGCATAATCCCAGGGCTAATTTTAAGGAATTCATAACTGGAGTTTATTCCTAAATTATTATTAATTTCTTGAAAATCAAAGAAAAAGGCGTTTATATGTTTTATAAACGCCTTTTTTTGAATAGGTTAAATTATCCTTTTCCTATTTTATGGCCTGCAATGGCATAATATAAAATAAAAATATAACAAGGTATAGCGACCCAGTAAGCTTGTTGGGAACCGATGATATCAGCTAATCCACCATAACTTAAAGGAATGACTGCTCCACCTGCAATACCCATAACCAATAGCGAAGATGCGGCATTCGTAAATTTACCTACTCCTTTTAATGCTAAGGGCCAGATGGCTGGCCATACTAAAGAGTTAGAAAGTCCTAATAAAGCAACAAAAGCCACTGAGGTATATCCTGAAGTAAAGATAATTGCCAGGGTAAAGATTATTCCTGAAAGTGCACAGATTTTCATCGCAACATCTTGTTTGATATATTTAGGAATAGCAATAATTCCAATAATATAACCGAGGACCATAGAAACCATCGTACCGGTGGTAAAGTATTTAGCTGTATTTAAAGCGATCCCTTGCGATTTTCCATAGGCAATAATACTGTCTCCTGCTAATACCTCTACGCCTACATATAGAAATAAAGCAATAAAGCCTAAGATGACATGTGGAAATTGAAATACCGAAGTTTTATCCGTAGCAGTACTTCCGGGATGATCTATGCTTTCTTCCTCATCGCCTTTTACCTCGGGAAGGTTCGCTCTGGAGATCCAAAATGCGAGTATAAGCAGGACTATGACAATGCCTATATATGGATTAATAACTTGTAAAGCCATTTCATCTAGGGCCGCGGAATGAGCTGCAGCAGTCATATTATCGACTTCAGCATGTAACTTATCGGCATCTTCTAATTTTAAGAATAGGCCCAAAAGAATCGGAGCGAGGGCACCTGCAAATTTATTACATATGCCCATAATAGAAATCCGTTTTGCGGCTGTTTCTACAGGACCTAATATCGTAATATAGGGGTTGGATGCCGTTTGAAGAATTGCCAGTCCGCCTCCCAGTACAAATAGACCGATAAGAAATAAGATATAAGTTCTGGAGAAAGCTGCTGGAATAAATATGGCTGCACCAATAGCCATGATTAAAAGCGAGATAGACATCCCATTTTTAAACCCAAAACGATTTAATACGCGAGTAGAAATGGGGCCCATGACTAAGTAGGCAATATAAAAGGCGAAAGTGACAAAATACGACTGAAACTCCGTCAGTTCACAAGCAATTTTTAAATAAGGAATTAATAGAGAGTTTAACCAAGTGACAAATCCAAAGATAAAAAATAGAGAACCTATAATAATCATTGGGCCTAGCGTAGATTGCGAAGCAGAATTTTTAGATTGCATGATTTGGGTTTATATTTAAAGTTTAAGTAATTCTACTTACAAGACTAAATAATTTTATCTAGAAAATGAAATTAATTTAGTCGGTTTATGCCTGTAAAATAAAGAATTAGCGTAAATAAATAGAGCGATTTCAACGTATTGAAATCGCTCTAAAACTTAAACCGTATCATAAAACCAACCCTTTGGCTCCGATATAATTAAGACAATGCTAATACATAAATGTTTTGTAACATTTTCTAAGCCGGAATTAGGGCTACGGTATGTCTAGAAATGCAAACTAACTTATCCGCTGCATTATATATTTTAATTTCCCAGATATGAGAGGTTTTTCCTACATGTAAAGGAGATGCTATACAATACACTTTTCCTTCGGAAACGGAACGGACGTGGTTGGCATTAATTTCCATACCTACAGCGCGATATTTCTGTGGATCTACAATTAAGTTGGAGCCTATACTTCCTATAGACTCTGCAAGTACGACAGAAGCTCCGCCATGTAGAATACCAAAGGGCTGAGTAGTCCGTTCTCCGACGGGCATTTCTGCTTTAATAAAATCAGGACCGATTTCTAAAGCTTTAATTCCCAAGAAGCCGCACATGCCTTTAGCTAAAACCTCATTGAGGTCTTTAATGCTGTAATTCTGAAACCAAATCATGAATTGTATTTGTATTTAAATATCTTTCTTGGATAATTAAACGGTGATGATTCAAATGCCCTGCAATAATATACAATAAAGCACGAACAGAAACCAATCGTTCTGAAGCCATACCTTTCCGATCTAACTCGGCATCATTCAACTGTTCAAAGAATGCTAAATTTGCTTTCCTTAAGAGAATAAATTCATTTTTAAAACTGCTGATACTCCGTTCATTATGACGTGCATAATTTACAAAAGCTTCCTGGTCAAATCCATGTAATTCCTTCATGTCATTTCTGGAAAAACGTAAGGCACGATATGCCATAATACGTTCCGTATCGATTATATGTCCTAAAACTTCTTTAATCGTCCATTTATCTTCGGCATAGCTATATTCTCCACGTTCTTCGGGAATCGTATCTAAAAAAGCAGCAAATGATAAAACTTGTTCTTCGAGGATATCCATGACCTCGCCAACAACGGTTTCTATATAGGCAGTATATACTGCTGGATATTCATCAGATTTCAGTGGGTTCATAAATGAGGTTACTTTTTAATATAATTCTAAATGTGGTTCCTTTGCCAATTTCTGATTCTTTCACATAAATTTGCCCTTTGTGATAATCAACCATTCTTTTGGTTAGACTCAGCCCTAAACCCCAGCCTCTTTTTCTTGTGGTATAGCCGGGTTGGAAGACGGTCTCAAAATTGGATTTAGGAATTCCTTTTCCAGTATCACTAATATCTATAAAAATTTCCTCTTTCGCAATATTTTCGAAAATGTTGACTGTGATTTTACCTTCTGATTCAATGGCATTTACAGCATTTTTCAATAAGTTTTCAATAATCCAATCGAATAAAGGAACGTTTAGCTGGGCTTCCACTTGATTATCCCCCTGAAGGACAAATGTGATTTTATTTGACGTACGAACTTCAAAATATTTGATAAAATCTTCAATAACCTGATAGACATTATAATTCTGCAGCGTGGGTTTGGATCCAATTTTAGAAAATCTGTCGGCGACAATTTCTAAGCGATGAATATCTTTTTCCATCTCCTGCAATGTAGGATCCTCTTCAGCATCGAATTTCAAACGTAAAAGCTCTAACCAGCCCATTAATGAAGAAATAGGTGTCCCCAATTGATGAGCGGCTTCCTTAGCCATACCTACCCAGACTAAGTTTTGTTCTGATTTCTTGATGGTATTAAATACATAATAGGCAATGACTAAAAATACAGCAATTAAAGATAATTGAATATAAGGGAAGATGCGCAGTTGCGTTAATAACATCGAATCTTTATAGTATACAGACCAGGTTTGACCGTTGGCTAGGGATAATATAATCGGACTATGGCTCTTCTTCATCTGATGAAGCTGACTCTTAAAATATTCAGGATCATATTTCAAGTGGTTTTCAGAAGGATCAGGATGTTTAATATTCGTTTTTGTGGTATCTAAATCACGCCAAAAAATAATATTATCCTGCTCGTCTGTAATAATTGCAGGCGTCGCCATTGAATCTCTGACCGAGTAGATAAACGTGATAAATTCATCGTCTACATCAGGCATGGTCATAATACTTTTGGTACTCATGGCCCAAACTTCAGCTTTGGTACGCTCAGATTTAGAGAGGTTACGAACTAAGAAGTTGGTATATACTAAAGAGGCTGCTGCGATAATCACAGCAAAAATAAGGAGTATAAATTTCCAACGTTGTTTATTATAAATATATGGATTCATGAATTGCCTATTGAACTGTCTGCAAAATAACTATTTTCCCTCAAAAAATTGGAAATCGAAAAGTTATGAAACGTTAAAGTCATTATTTTTCGATTTAATTATGGTTATCAATAGAATAGTCCTATGCAAATAAAAAAAATGCCTAATTTTGTAGTATGAGTTCGGAAAGAAAAGTAAGAGTGCGTTTTGCACCAAGTCCTACAGGAGGTCTACATTTAGGCGGAGTTCGTACTGCTTTATTTAACTATTTGTACGCACGTCAGCATCAAGGAGATTTTATTTTACGTATTGAAGATACAGATCAAACGCGCTTCGTTCCTGGCGCTGAAGAATATATTACAGAATGTTTATCCTGGTGTGGTATAGAGCCAGATGAAAGCCCCGTAAAACCAGGCGCTTTTGGTCCTTACCGTCAATCAGAGCGTAAACCTTCTTACCGTCAATTTGCGGAACAGCTTATTGAACAAGGACATGCATACTATGCTTTTGATACAGCGGAGGAATTGGATGCTCAACGTCAGCTTTTCCCTAATTTCCGTTATAGTCATGAAAATCGATTGAATCTCAGAAACTCCTTATCCCTTTCTGAAGCAGAAACTCAGGAGTTGCTTTCAAGTGGTCATCCATATACTATTCGAATTAAAGTGCCTGCGGATGAGACGGTTTCTTTTGAAGATTTAATCCGTGGACATGTGAGTTTTGAAACTTCGATTGTCGATGATAAAGTCTTATTAAAGGCCGATGGAATGCCGACTTATCATCTAGCTGTGGTAGTAGATGATAAAGCGATGGAGATTTCTCATATCTTCCGTGGTGAAGAGTGGTTACCTTCTGCGCCGATTCATATTCTATTATGGGAGTATTTAGGTTGGGCTGATCAGATGCCGCAATGGGCACATCTTCCTTTAATCTTAAAACCGGATGGTAATGGAAAGTTATCGAAAAGGGATGGCGATCGTTTAGGTTTTCCGGTATATGCTATGAACTGGAAAGATGCCAAGTCGGAGACTTTAACGAAAGGCTTCCGTGAGATGGGCTTTCTTCCTGAAGCGTTTGTAAATATGTTAGGTGTATTGGGATGGAACGATGGTACGGAGCAGGAGTTATTCTCCATGGAGGAGTTAATTGCTAAATTTTCAGTCGCTCGTATATCAAAATCCGGAGCTAAGTTTGATTTTGAGAAAGCAAAGTGGTTTAATCACGAATGGATTAAAAAGACAGCTGATGCCGAGTTATTACCTCAAGTGCAAGCTATTTTAGCGAGTCATGAGGTTGTTGCTGAAGATGCATATACAGAAAAGGTTTTACATGCCGTTAAAGATCGTCTGACTTTTATGGAAGATTTTTGGGCACAGGCATCCTTCTTTTTTGCAGCTCCAGTATCCTATGATTTAGATGCTGTAAAACCGAAATGGTCGGAAGAAAAGACGGCTTTTTTCCAGCAGATCATTCAAGATTTCGAAGGATTTGACTTATGGGAAGCAGCGAGCTTAGAACCCTTCTTTAAGGAAGCAATAAAAGCTTCAGGAATGAAAATGGGAGAGTTGATGATGCCATTCCGTATTATGTTAGTCGGTGGCAAATTTGGGCCTGATGTGTTTCTAATTGTCGAATTATTAGGGCGAGATCAAGTAATCCAACGCATGAAAAAAGCATTAGCAGCGTTTACCGCTTAATGAAATATCAAAAGAGGCATTCTTATTAGAATGCCTCTTTTTTTTATCCTAATAATTCGTGTAGATCTTCGGCTGAGAGTGATTTAATAAAACTTTCTTCCGTGGTAATTAAACTATTGGCAATCGAGCGTTTGCGATTTTGCATGGCGAGAATTTTCTCCTCTACCGTATCTTTAGTGATGAATTTATAGATAAATACATTTCTAGTCTGTCCAATACGATGGGACCTATCTACAGCTTGTTGTTCCACAGCAGGATTCCACCAAGGGTCTAAAATAAATACATAATCCGCCTCAATCAGGTTTAATCCTACGCCACCAGCTTTAATGGAGATAAGAAACAGTTTGGTATCCTCATCTTTTCTAAACTGAGAGACAGCTTCATCTCTATTTTTTGTACCTCCATCGAGGTACGCATAATTCATTCCTTTTTTATCGAAATAATCTCTAAAGATGGTGAGCTGTTTTACGAATTGTGAAAAGATCAGTACTTTATTACCATGTTGTTGTACATTCGCCAAAGTTTCTAAAACGGTATCAAACTTCCCTGAACTTTCTAAAAACTTATCATCTACCATTCGAGGGTGATTAGCCAACTGTCTTAATTTGGTC
>DAIQRP010000032.1:0-9042 GCA_036786125.1 Sphingobacterium sp. | reverse complement strand
AAAGCAATTTGAGAAGACTTCGGTTTTTCATCCAGACTACTATCTAATATGGCATTTCTATATTCCGACTTCACCTTTTCATATAATTCACCCTGCGCTTCAGTCATCTCACAGTATAAGACCTGTTCGGTTTTTGGAGGCAGTTCGGTTGCCACCTGATCCTTGGTACGTCTGAGGATAAAGGGTTTGACAATGGCCTGTAGACGCTTGGCCTTTTCCTCATCTTTTTTCTTTTCAATCGGATGGACAAATTCTTTTTGAAAATAACTATAACTCCCTAGCAGACCGGGGTTGGTAAAATGCATTTGAGACCATAAATCGGAAACAGAATTTTCTACTGGAGTTCCGGAAAGCGCAAGCTTATGCTTAGACTTTAAATTTTTTATAGCCTTAAAAGATTTTGAAGTCGGATTTTTAATGTTTTGACTCTCATCTAAGATGATATAATTAAAATACAATTGACTTAAAATCTCTTCATCCATGCGGGTAATACCATAGGTTGTGATTACTAAATCATACTGACTTAACTGTTCCAAATCTTTAGACCTATTATTACCGGTATGCAATAAGATTTTTAAATCTGGAGCAAATTTTTCGGCCTCCTTCTGCCAGTTATAGATAAGGGAAGTCGGAAGAATCAATAGCGAGGTAAAGCCAGATTTTTCATCCGCTAATTTTTCTTTTTGTTGTTGTAAAAGCGCTAATGTCTGAATGGTCTTTCCAAGACCCATATCATCCGCTAGACAGCCTCCAAATTTATAATGTTGTAGGAAATTAAACCAGTTATAACCGGCCTTTTGATATGGTCGTAAACTACCCTTAAAATTTTGGGGTTCAGGGATATCTGGAATTTCCTCAAAATCGGAAAGCTTCTGTAATTTTCGGGAAAATGTTAATGCCGTATGCTCTGAAATCTCATTTAATAGGCCGATATGCACCTTATGCAATTTCAATTCATGTCTGTCTTTAGAAAATTGAAACAGGTGATTATACTGAGCAAACCATTCTTCTGGGATAATAGCGATCTCCCCATTAGGTAGCACAAATTCCTTAATATTATTTAAGATATGATTACGAAGTTGAATAAAAGGGATGACATAGGGTCCGAAACGGGCCTCCGCTTTAATGTCAAACCAGTCATTATCTTCTTCTATAGAGATTGCTAAAGAAGACTTTCCAATAAAAAATTTCTTGTGGACATTTTCTTGAATAATTTCAAATCCTAAGCTCCGAATTTCTTCTTCATAAGTATTCAACCATTCAAAAACTGAAGGTTGAATGCCTTCATGAGCTTGGGGAAGAAAGATATTTGAATTTTTTGCCGTTTGTTGAATGCCGAGTGCAGTCATGGCTTTCATCTGTCCATCTTCCCAGGATAGCGAGCGTTTAATCCGATGAAAGATATACTGATCCGTTTCTTCCAAATACTGCATTCTGACGGTAACTTTAGTTTCCGCTCCTGCAGCAAAGATATATGGCCCATATTGAAAATGTAGTTGAAGATGTGAATTTCCATCTTCAACATACACTAATTTTAAAAGTGGCTTGGCATCATGCTGATGCGTTTGGATTTCAAAACCTTCGGCATATACATGATATTTTTCTATTAATCCGCAGACAAAAGTTTCGAAATATTTCTTCTCCGTGCTACGGCCGACTGAAATATACCTCTTATTTAAAAAAGGACTTAATTTTTTTCCTTCTAATGCTTGATTAAAATGGTATAGGGTATTATTAAGCAGTAGCCAAGCCTGTTTATTAATAATAACCTGAGCATTTTTGAACATAAATTCTATGCGATGCTCATTATATTTTAGCGTTGGAAAATAGCGAGTTTCTTCTTCATTTCTTCGGAAATGAAATAATATTGAGGCTGCCTCCGGAGCAATAGTCAATTGCTGATCGGCAGGGTATCCATCCTTTGACATGGAAAAGAATGGTTTATCCCCAATCAGTTCGAGCACTTGCAGGAGTCTTTGGTCTATCTTTTCTCGAAATAAGTCATATAACTTTTTGTCAAATACCTTCGAAAAGAAATCTACAGGACGGATGGCTTTTTTATAATATTTCTTAATTAGGTTCGTTTGCTCTAATTCATCGAGCAAGCGCATAATCTGATAGTCCGTCTCATCCAGTAAAATAGAAAACTGATCTACTGTCGTGGTAAAGATTCTTTTATATTTTAAGGAATAGGAGCCATTAGGATTTAGCAGAACCGCATGGGGTTCAATTAAATAACCTAAATAAGGATGCTCACAAAGCGAGTATACTATTTTATACGGATGGGAAAGACTTTTATACTGCATTAAATTTTAGCTTCTCTTCTGAAAAAGATAACTAATATACATATTCTCTTGCTTAAGACAAGAGAATAGGGGTATATAAATTATAATTTTCCTGCAAAAACGAAATCTGCAGGACCTTTTAAAAATATAGCACTGAAATGTTCTCCTTCACGGTTGAAGGAAATGGATAACTGCCCACCTAGAACACGAATTGGAATATGCACTGCTCCGCTGCGACCTTCGTGAACGGCAACAGCAATAGCAGCAGCCGTAGCACCTGTTCCACAAGCGTAGGTTTCATCTTCTACGCCACGTTCAAAGGTGCGTACGAAATAACCTGCTCCTTCTGCTTCAATAAAGTTGACATTAATTCCTTCTTCTTTATAGATGCTATTATTTCGAATGGCATACCCTTCTTTATAGACTGAAAGATCAGTTAGATTTTTTTTAAATTCAATATAATGTGGTGATCCAGTATTTAAGACATAAGCTTCATTATCTCTGCTGATATGATGCACATCAATCATTTGAAGATTGACCTGATTGTCTTCAATTTCGGCATAATGCGGCCCGTCTACTGCCAAAAAGTCAGTTTTATTTTCTATAATTCCTAAATCTCTAGCAAATGCTACTATACAACGGCCTCCATTTCCACACATACTGCTTTCTCGACCATCTGCATTAAAATAAACCATTTCAAAATCGAAATTTTCTTTTTCTTGCAGAAGCATTAATCCATCGGCCCCAACCCCAAATCTGCGATCACAAAGATGTTGGATATAATCCTTATTACTGGCATCAAAAGTCAGATTTCTATTGTCCACCAAGATAAAATCATTACCTGCGCCCTGATATTTGAAAAATTGAAGTTTCGTTTCCATTATTAACAATTAATTTGTAAAATTAACATTTCCGTTACATAATAAGCATTCTTCGTTAAGATTTGTTAAAAAGAGGTAATATCCTTGTGGTATTAACATTTTTTAACGCGACAAGATGTACTAAACCTAGCGAATGGTATTACATTTGAATATATCATTTAAAGTTATTAAAACAGCAATTAAACTATGAATAAAAATTTTGGTATCTCGTTATTAACAGCTGTCTTTGGTGGAGCTGTAGCATTAGGTGGCTACAAAATTATTGAAAATAAGAAGATGGACAGCATGTCTTTTGAAGAAAGACAAAAAGTATATTTTGCGAATAATCCCGAAGCGATAATCTCATCGACTGGAAATCCTGATTTTACGGCTGCGGCGAATTCTGTATCTGCAGGAGTAGTACATATAAAAACGACTTATTCGGCGAAATCATCAGAACGGGAGTCTATAGGAGGTTCTCCTTTTGATATGTTTGAAGAATTTTTCGGTATGCCACAAGGTAGAGGAAGACAGCGTCAAGCACAACCTCAGCAGGCTTCAGGTTCAGGTGTAATTATTTCTGATGATGGTTATATTGTAACAAATAATCACGTAGTAGATAAGGCGGATAAAATCGAAGTGGTATTAACGGACAAGCGGACTTTTGAAGCTAAGGTAATTGGTCGTGATCCCAATACAGATTTGGCCTTATTAAAAGTTACTGCCAAAGGTCTACCCATTGTGAAATTAGGCGATTCGGATCATTTGAATATTGGTGAATGGGTGTTAGCGGTTGGATATCCACTCGGATTGCAGTCTACTGTTACAGCAGGTATTGTATCAGCAAAAGGCCGTCAGATTGGAATTTTGGGTGAATCCCAAAATCAAAGAGGATATGGGCAGATGCAAGAACCACAGCCGAATACGGCTATTGAATCCTTTATTCAAACTGATGCCGTAATTAATAGAGGGAACTCGGGAGGAGCATTAGTAAATGCTCAGGGAGAATTAATCGGTATCAACTCGGCTATAGCATCACCCACAGGAGTATACGCAGGATATGGATTTGCCATTCCGGTTAACTTAGTTAAGAAAATTGTAGATGACTTCGTTGAATTCGGAAATGTAAAACGTGGATTTATCGGTATTACTTTTAACGATATTGATGCTGCCTTTGCTAAAGAAAAAGGTCTGCTGGATGCGAATGGACTATATGTGGCTGGAGTACTTAAAGGGGGAGCTGCAGAAGCTGCAGGAATTAAAGAAGGGGCAGTGATTACAAAAATTGAAGGAAAAGTAATTCGCTCTTCTTCAGACTTGCAAGAACGTGTGGCACGCCTTCGTCCAGGGGACAAAGTAAAATTAACTACGCGTGTAGATGGTAAAGAAAAGGATATTACGATCACCTTAAAAGGAGAAGAAGAAGTTAAGAAAACTCAAAATTCAGAATCTAGCAAGTCTGCTACTGAAATCTATAATAAATTAGGAGCTTCCTTCCTTCCTGCTTCAGCAGCGAAGAAAAAAGAACTGGGTTTAAGTTCTGGAGTGGTTGTAACTAAAGTTAATCGAGGTGGTATATTTGATTATTTTGACGTCGAAAGTGGTTTGATTATTACGGAAGTCAATGATAAAGCCGTGAATAGTTCAGATGATATTGAAAACGCATTAAAAGAGGTGAAACGAAATATTGTACGTATTAAAGGAGTATCTCCTCGTGGAGAAGTGGTGAAATTTAATTTCCCTATTGAATATTAATCTATTCTTTTAGCTATTTAAAAAAGGGTTGCTTTAGGCAACCCTTTTTTAGTATTTTAGAAGCATGAAAATTTTAATGGTCTGTTTAGGTAATATCTGTCGCTCTCCATTGGCGCATGGTATTTTACAACATCTTGCTGATGAAAAAAAATTAGGATGGAGTATCGATTCTGCAGGAACTGGAGATTGGCATATTGGGCATGCTCCTGATCACCGTTCTATAGCTGTCGCTAAAAAATATGGAATTGATATCTCGGAGCAACGTGCTCAATTCTTTATACCCCATTTTTTTGAAGAATATGACCATATTTTAGTTATGGATAGAAATAATTATAAAGATGTAATTGCACAAGCTCATACGGAAGAGCAACGTAATAAAGTCACCTTATTTCTGGAGGATGATATTGTTCCCGATCCATATTTTGACGAATCTTTATTTGAACCTGTATATAAAATGGTGGAAAAGAGATGTTATGAATTAATCGAAACTCTTGCTTAAGTCTGATAAAAGTTCTTTTAGATATTATGTATCTTTAGCCCTTATATGAATGCATCAGAGGTAAATAAAAAGTGGGTTGAGCTTCAACATCAAATAGCAGCATCTTTTGATATGGATATACCGGATATGAAGGTATTTCTTTTTTTAATAGGTGTTCAAGAATTGGGTAAAGGTCCCCTCAAGTTTTCTAAGAGAGAGAAAGAAGAGTTAATGCATATAGCTACCTGTCGTTTATTTTCTGCCATGGGCTTTTATGAATTAAAAGGTACCGATCAGGATGGATGGCCACATTGGGAGCTTATACATGTTATTCCCAATTATACTTTATTGGAACAAGAGTTAATTATGAAGTCGTTAATTATCGACTATTTTCAAGAACAAAATATTATTTAAGATGAAAAAAGTTTTAGGACTTTTATTTTGTAGTCTGTTAAGTATTTCTCTATGGGCCAAAGTTCCTGAGTTTAAGTATGTAAAAGTAGATACGGATAAAGGAGAATTAATTCTCAAATTATACAATGAAACTCCACAGCATCGCGATAATTTTGTGAAGCTAGTAAAAGAAGGGTATTATGAGGGCGTATTATTTCACCGTGTGATTCATAATTTTATGATTCAGGGTGGAGACCCTGATTCCAAAAATGCGAGCGCGGGGCAGCCTTTAGGTAATGGTGGTCCTAGTTATAAAATTCCAGCTGAAATCCAGGATGGTTTATTCCATAAAAAAGGAGCTATTGGCGCCGCTCGAGATAATAATCCAGAAAAAGCTTCTTCGGGATCTCAGTTTTACTTTGTGCAAGGCAAAAAGTTTACTGATGCCGGTTTAGATAGTCTGGAAACTTTACGTATGCAAGGAAAGAAATTTTCCGCTGCGCAAAGAAAGGCATATACGACTATAGGAGGAACTCCACATCTGGATTTTAACTATACGGTATTCGGTGAAATTACAGATGGATTATCCCTTGTTGATACTATTGCAAAGGTAAAAACAGATGCATTAGATCGTCCTGAGGAGAATGTAGCTATGCATATGCGTCTATTGACAAAACGGGAAGCTTTAAATCTGGAACGTCAAGCGGCAGGATTAAAACCTAAAACAGATGTGATAACGAAATTTTTTGATTTATTCTCTAGCAAGAATTACTAGGTATGAAGATAGTTACTTATAATGTCAATGGATTGCGGGCTGCCATTAAAAAAGACTGGTTGGGATGGTTGAAGGAAGTAGATGCCGATGTCATCTGTCTTCAAGAGATTAAAGCTACGCCGGATCAAATTGTGGAACTTCCGATATTGGAGGCTATGGGATATGAACACTATTGGTATCCAGCACAAAAAAAAGGATATAGCGGGACTGCTATATTCACTAGAATAAAACCCAATCATATTGAGTATGGCTGCGGTCATGAAGATTATGATTTTGAAGGCAGAATCATTCGTGCAGATTTTGATGATCTTTCTGTGATAAGTACTTATTTTCCGTCAGGCACAACAGGTGATCTTCGTCAGGATTTTAAATACCGGTTTTTAGCTGATTTCCAAACTTATTCGGATAAACTATTAGTAGAAAAACCCAATTTAGTCGTTTGCGGGGATTATAATATATGCCACCGTGCAATTGATATTCATAATCCAAAATCTAATGCTAATACTTCAGGATTTCTGCCCGAAGAACGGGAGTGGATGGAGAATTTTATTAATTCAGGATATGTCGATTCATTCAGACATTTAAATCCAGATCCACATAATTATACCTGGTGGTCTTATCGTGCCGGATCCAGAGCTAAAAACCTAGGTTGGCGTATTGACTACAATATGGTTTCCAAGCCTCTTGAAGCTCGAATTAAACAAGCTCAAATCTTAAATCAGGCTGTACACTCCGATCATTGTCCAGTGCTGACTGAAATTATATAATTCGTTTTAATTAAAAACCGGTTCTTCAAGATTCCGGTTTTTTTAGTTTTTAGGACTTTTATTTATTCTCTAAATCATCTTTTTCTTAAAAACTAATATCAAATTGGTTTTTTTTTGTTGCTTTTCAATGAATTTATTTTGTATCTAAGGTGAATTTAGTGACATATATTACATTTAGGCAATCGTTTTCGTAGCCCATTTACTACAAATTCTCTAATATAATTTTATAGATTTTATCTATAAAACTTTCATATTTTCTCAAAAATATAGCTCTATGCTTCTTAAGCGGTAATTATAGCGGAAATTACTCTAATCTGCCAATTTCTTGCTCTGTAGTATAATATTTACATTAAAACTAATCTCCAAAATTAATCGCTTATTATTGGTTTATTTTGCTTCAACATCGATTATAGAATCAAATGTACAATTTAACTGTACAGTCTATTTTACTAATAGTTAATAATAATCACAGGAATTAATATGTTAAAGCATTTTGGATTAGTATGTCTTTCTTCAGCGCTAATGTTAGGAGTCTCACATGCACAGCAAAAAATATCAGATTCTTCGTCTTCAGGCGTTATGCCAGAGAAGAATGCCATATTAGAGTTGGAAAGTAAGTTTAAAGGTTTGTTACACGCTCGAGTTGAATTATCAACAGCAAGTAATCCTTCACCATTAAATTCCCACGTAGCGGGTATGATGGTATATAATACCAGAAAGACGGAAGATTTAATACCTGGTATTTATTTTAATGATGGTAAGAAATGGGTGTATGCCGGAGCATCTAATAAGGGTTCGATTTCCTATAATCCATCTAATTATCAAATATCATATACGGATGAACAAGGAAATATAGTGTTTATTAACCTGACTGATGTTGTTAAGGCAAATGAAACTATTACGAATCTTGTAGATAATAATAATGGTACTTATACCTATACCAATGAAAAAGGAGAATCGGTAACTATCGATGTGCCAGCAGATATTACGGAGAATTTTCAAACGATTATTTCCAATAAAAATGTCTTGGAACAGTTAATTGAACATTTGACAAATACTTCTGTTGGAGGAAATGTTTCTTATAATGGTTCGCAGTTTTCATATATTGATCAAGCTACAGGTGAAGTGAAAATTATCAATTTAGAAGAATTGGTGAAATTAACGGAAACTGTTACTTTTCTTGTAGATAATCAAAATGGTACTTATACCTATACCAATGAAAAAGAAGAAGCTGTAACCATCGATGTCCCTAAATCTGTTATTAATGAATTTCAAAATATTATTAATGATAAAACAGTTTTAGAACAACTTATCCAAAACCTTTCTCAAACAACAATAGGTGGAAACGTTTCCTATGATGGAACTCAATTTACCTATGTAGATAAAACTACAGGTGAGTTAAAAAATATTTCAATTCAAGAATTAATTCAGGCGAATGAAACAATAACTACTTTAACTAAAAATGCTGACGGTACTTATACCTATACTTCGGAAGATGGAACAATTACGATAATTGATATTCCTGAAGCTGTTATCAATAATTTCGATGAGATCTTAAAAGATGAGTCTGTTATTAATAACCTGGTTCAATACCTGACTGAAACTTCAGTAGGCGGTAATGTTTCTTATGATGGATCGGTATTCACTTATGTGGATAAAACCACCGGAGAGCAGAAGACCATCACCATTGAAGAGATTGTTAAGGATAATCAAACAATCACTACATTAA
>DAIQRP010000241.1:1100-2029 GCA_036786125.1 Sphingobacterium sp. | reverse complement strand
ATTGACTGGTTTATTTCTGTAAAAATAACTTTTATTAATTTAATATAACAAAAGTCTACATGAATACCCCATATAGGGTATTTTACACCTATCAATGGTTTATTCAGCAATAATTATACCCTAATACATAAAATTAAAATAAAATTATATTTCATTAGAATTTTGGAATGAGAGATCGATTTCTTTATATCTATCTAGATATAAAAGAGCGCAAGCTCGAGCATCAGATAATGCCTCATGATGATTTAATGAAATCCCCATTACTTCACAGCAACTATTTAATTTTGCAGGCTTAAAACCCTTGGCTTGATATATTTTAAAGGTACAATCCCAAACCTCTGGCAATGAGAGATCAGGATAATACATGCCATAGTAACTCATTGTTTTTCTTAAGACATTTCTATCAAAAAGTTCATTATGAGCAACCATATGACGCCCTTTTAAAAGTTGTTCTATCTCAGGAAATAATTCCTTAAAAGTAGGAGAGGAAGCAGTATGTTTAGGCTTAATTCCGTGCACTCTGGTCGTCTGCCACATATATTGATTTTGTGGCGGTTGAATAAGGGAATAAAATTCATTTGTGATAATTCCCTGTTCTACGGTTACTATTCCCACAGCACAAGCACTGTTTTGATTTGCAGTTGCGGTCTCAAAATCGATCGCGGTAAAAGTCATATCACTATTCATATCCAAACTCAATCTATAACAAAGATAAGGAAAAATCTTATAATGAAAGGAGGATAGGTTGGAAGGGACTTAGCTTATAAGTACCTTCCAGTAATGCATTATATTATTCACCAATGGCGTAATAATGAAATCCTAAGGATTCTAAATCTTTTCTATTCAATAGTTTTCGACCATCAAATACAAAAGAAGGCTTTTTCATATCTCTCTTAATTATTGACCAATCGTAAGTTTTAAATTCATCC
>DAIQRP010000241.1:0-1030 GCA_036786125.1 Sphingobacterium sp. | reverse complement strand
AGTTTAAATAATCTAAATCCGCATAGATTCGTTCTGCCGAAACTTTAGGGTCATATACAGTTATTTCTGCCTCTTCAGCTAAGAGATAGTCTGCGACATAAATAGCTGCAGATTCCCGTGTATCATTTGTATCCTTTTTAAAAGCCCAGCCTAAAAAGGTGATTTTCTTTCCTGAAACTGTATTGTATAAGGTCTGAATAATATGATCTGCAAAACGCTGCTTCTGATGATCATTCATAATAATGACCTGATTCCAATAATCAGCTACCTCATTCAGGTTATAAGAGCGTGCTATATATACTAGATTTAAGATATCTTTTTGAAAACAAGAGCCTCCAAATCCGACTGAAGCCTTAAGGAATTTGGGACCTATACGGCTATCTAAGCCAATGGCTTTAGACACCTCATCTACATTCGCACCAGTCTTTTCACAAAGCTCAGAAATGGAGTTAATGGAAGAAACACGCTGTGCAAGAAAAGCATTAGCGGTTAATTTAGATAATTCAGATGACCATAGATTCGTCGTTAGGATACGCTCCTGAGGAACCCAATTGGCATAAATATCGACTAACGCTTGAATTGCTTCTTCATTTTCCCCTCCTATTAAAACACGATCAGGGTTTAATAAATCCTGAACTGCAGTTCCTTCAGCAAGGAATTCTGGATTGGAAAGAATATGAAAGTTCACACCATTCCCTGTATTATCTAAAATTGATTTTAGCGCAGCTGCTGTACGTACTGGTAGAGTAGACTTTTCAACCACAATTTTATCTTCTTTAGCCACAGCAGCAATCTGACGAGCACATAACTCTATAAATTTCAAATCCGCAGCCATACCTTTTCCTTTTCCATAAGTCTTGGTTGGCGTATTGACAGAAATGAAAATCATATCCGCTTCTTCAATAGCCTGATTCACATCAGTTGAAAAAAATAAATTCCTGCCCCTAGCCTTGGCTACAATCTCTGAAAGACCCGGTTCATAAACAGGGAGGTTTTCCAAATTATTATCATTCCATGCCTCAATACGTGC
>DAIQRP010000240.1:0-2031 GCA_036786125.1 Sphingobacterium sp. | reverse complement strand
TTATGCGTGCAAGAGCATATTTTGATTTAGTTCGACTTTTTGGTGATGTTCCGCTTATTATTGATGAACTTCCTCCAGTAACAAATGCTAATTTAGAAGAAGTATATCCTTTATTATATCCTAAAAGAAATACCGTTGAAGAGATATATACCCAAATTATATCCGATTTAGAAGCCGCAGGTGCCGATGCGCCAAACTCGGGGACCACTAAATTTCGGGCGACTAAAGGAGCTGTATTTACCTTACTAGCTAAAGTGCATGCCAGCCAGCCAGTCGTGGATTGGTCACGGGTGAATAGTTACTGTGATCAAGTCATTGCTCAGGGCTATAGTCTATTGCCTGAATACGATCAGTTATGGGATGGAAAGCATGAACATAGTTCAGAATCAATCTTTGAATTGGATTTTACAGATTGGGCTTCTGGTGGAAACTGGGGAGCAGGAATGTTCTACGGAACCGATTGGAAGAAATTTAATACACCTTCCGGAGATTTAGTTAAAGCATTTGACGATGCTGGAGATGAAGTACGTAAGAATTCCACGATCTTTTTTGCATCAGTTATTGGAAAATGGTCCGATCCACATTGGGGAGCCCAATTGAATAGATATCCTTTTATGTATAAAATGCGCGATACTGGAGGAGCTCAAAATATTATTCTTTTCCGTCTAGCAGATGTTTTATTATTAAAAGCGGAAGCGCTAAATGAACTTTCTGCTTCGGGATATACACAGGCGAAACCCTGGGTAGATCAGGTGCGCAAACGTGTTAAATTAAATCCAACTTCAGCAAGCAATCAGGCGGACATGCGGGAGGCTATTGCAAATGAAAGAAGATTGGAGTTAGCCTTCGAAGGGCAGCGTTGGTATGATTTAGTTAGAACTAATAAGGCAATAGAGGTAATGTCTCAGGTGAAAGATGTGAATGGGTCGGCATTAAACTATCCCATTTCTGAGACTAAATTATTATTTCCAGTTCCTCAGGAGCAATTGGATTTAAATACCAATTTAACACAGAATCCAGGTTACTAACATATAACTTATATACCATGATTAAATTATCAAGTTTATGTGCTTTGGCACTACTATGGAGCTCCTGCTCCTCATCATCTGCAGGAGATCATCCCAACAAAAATGATTCTTTTGAGGTTCAACAATGGTTAACCAAAGGAGATCAATCCCAACTTTTGGCGCCTCAACCTGTAGGGTATAATTTCGGTTCGAATACGGAAGATATTACGACTATCGCTATTGATAAAGGGACGAAGTATCAAACTATGGACGGTTTTGGTTATACCTTAACTGGAGGATCTGCAGATTTAATTCATAAGATGTCAGCAGAGGCCCAAGATCAGTTGATTAAAGAGTTATTTTCTCGTGAAGAGGGGGTAGGGGTGAATTATATCCGGATCTCTGTAGGGGCTTCAGATTTAAGTGCTTCGGTATTTACATATAATGACTTGGATGCAGGTCAGACTGATGAGCAATTGCAAAAGTTTTCTATTGATAAAGAGAAAGAATCTTTAATTCCTGTCCTAAAGAAAATATTAGCTTACAATCCAAAAATTAAGATTTTAGGATCTCCGTGGACAGCTCCAGTTTGGATGAAAGATAATCAGTCTTTTATAGGAGGGTCTTTATTGCCTAAATATTATCAGGCCTATGCAAATTACTTGGTTAAATACATTCGCGCTATGGATACTGAAGGGATTCGAATCGATGCATTAACTATTCAAAATGAGCCTTTACATCCGGGTAATAATCCCTCGATGTATATGTTAGCTTCCGATCAGGCTAATTTTATTAAAAATGCCTTAGGTCCGACTTTTGAAAAAGAAAATATCAAGACTAAGATTATTATTTATGATCATAATGCAGATAAGCCAGAGTATCCTATCGAAATCTTAAATGACCCTCAGGCGAATAAGTATATCGATGGATCTGCTTTCCATTTATATGCAGGTGATATTTCTGCACTTTCTAAAGTTCATGAAGCACCCCCAACCAAACACCTGTATTTTACAGAACAGTGGGT
>DAIQRP010000239.1:0-2040 GCA_036786125.1 Sphingobacterium sp. | reverse complement strand
CTGTGGTTTGGGCATGTAGAAATACATATCTGTGCTTCTGATTGGTATAAACATGGGCACCATAGAGATGCAGCTTATCAAAATGTTATCTTGCATGTGGTTTGGGAAGCGGATGGTCCAGTCTACTATTCCCCAGGGAAGCAGATACCGACATTAGTATTATCGGGTCTTATTTCGGAGTATCTAATATATCAATATACCTCATTTCAACTTTCTATCGATTGGATACCTTGTGAGCAGCAGTTGTTGCAAAAACCTACCCAGCCAGCTATTTCATTCTTCTCAGGTCTCGCCCTAGAGCGTCTGGAAGAACGTAAGGATTACTTTCTAAAGCTACTTCATAGCTGTCAAGGGGATTGGGAAAAACTCTTTTTTATGATGTTGGCGCGAAGTTTCGGTTTTCGGGTCAATGGATTCGCCATGGAAAGACTCGCTTCTATAATTTCTTTAACGATACTGGCTAAATACCGTGAACAGAGTATAAGTATAGATGCCATATTTTTTGGGCAGGCGGGATTACTGCGTAGTATACATTCGGAAGAGGACTATGTTCAGCAGCTTCAGGAGCAGTATCGTTATTTAAAAAAGTTACATAAGCTGCCGGAGATGGAACCTGGCATATGGAAGTTCCTACGTATGCGTCCATATAACTTTCCAACCTTTAGAATTGCGCAGCTCGCGAGTTTTTATAAAAATCGACATAGTTTATTTGGAATAATAAAGTCATTTAAAACGTTAAAAAAGTTAAAGGATTTTTTTGTGACAATGGAACTCCATGATTTTTGGGAATTTCATTTTACATTTGTAAAGAGGGCGAAGCAGCCACATCATATAAAATTGACGGAGTTCGTACAAGAGCATATGATAATCAATGTGGTCTCTCCATTGTACTATACCTACGGGACTTATTTAAATAGGAGTGCATATCGAGAATTTGCGCTAGAGATTTTAAACGAGCTTCCTGCGGAACGCAATCAGCTTATAGCGCCTTATGCGAACTTGGGGCTTCATGCGGAGACAGCGTTAGATAGTCAGGCATTATTACATTTAAAACGTAATTATTGTATGCAGAAGAAGTGCTTATTTTGTCAAATTGGATCTGAGATCCTCAATAGAAAAGGCTATGATACATAAAATTCTATATTTCTTTGAACAGCAATCATTCGGTGTTTGCGCGTATATAGGGGAGCGTTTTTCGATCTCCACGTCAAAACTACGTTTGTTTTTTATCTATGCGACCATTATAGGCGTAGGTTTTCCATTAATTATCTATCTCTCTGCAGGGATTGTCTTAGATTTTAGAAACTACGTTAAGAAAATGAGAAAATTCCTTTGGGACAACTAAATATTTCCGTTGCCCAAAGAATCTATTGCAGTTCAGCTATAAACTAGAGGTTTAGAAATAAACTAAGGAGCCAAGATATAAGCGATGTCCTGATGTCCTTTTTCTAATGCGATATCGGCAGCAGTCTGTTGTTGCTCATTTTTGAGTCCTACATTTGCCCCCTGTTCCAATAGCAGAATGATAAAATCAATATGCCCATTATAGGCCGCTAGATGTAATGGCGTATTTAAATTTTTCTGTTGCACATTCACTTGTGCACCAGCTTGGATAAGGATTTTGGTAATCTGGTCGAAATGCCCTTGAACAGCAGTATGCAAAGGATAGATATGGAATTTATCCTGACTCGGAATATTGGGATTCGCTTTTTTGGAAAGCAATAATTTGACGATAGCTTCTTTTCCAAATTGTACGGCTACAGCTAGGGGCGTAAGGCCATGTGTGGATAGCTCATTGACAATTCCGGGAATCTGCTGAATCATAGCTTCCACCTGCGAAATTAATCCTAAGGCGCAGGCTTCATGAATGGTAATACCTTTAGTATGTCGAAGCATCACTTGAACAATTGCTGTCTTGCTTGCGTAGCAAGCCATCAGCAGGGGAGAGATCATATAACTTGTCGGTTGTTGAAGTAACTCGGGTTGATCACGCAATAGCAAATCTAGGGAATGACTGTTTCCGCTTTTTATATACTGCTC
>DAIQRP010000238.1:0-2068 GCA_036786125.1 Sphingobacterium sp. | reverse complement strand
GGGCGATTCCATCAGGTCAGGCAAGCTCCTCGAAAGTTCTTTGGCTTTTTCCTCTGGAATAATCTGTAGGGTACTGCCATGGGAGCCACCTTTAAAGGTTAAATCTTTCGCATAGATAATCTTTCCAGGATTTAACTTAGCGGGTTCGAGTGCCCCGGTACTTGGAGCTGGAATATTCGGATCCAATCCAGATATGCCATAACCCGAAGGAATTGGAGGTAGATTATCTATACCATCGTACCAATTGATATCTACGGCAGGCATATTCTTCCGTTTTGGAAATTTAAATTTCAAGGTTGAGGACATCGGAAAAAAGAATGAGTTATGCCCTTCTAGCGCTACTGCAGTAACCTCTGTAGGCAGGCCCAGTGCTAAAAACTCATGCGCCGTATCTAAGATATGTGCTCCCCAATCTCCTAAGGCTCCCATTCCAAAGTCATACCAACAGCGCCACTGTCCATTGACAAAATCTTTATTATAGGCATGGCCTAAAGTCTGCATCTGCCAGATATCCCAATCCAAGGTATCCGGAATTGGTTCTGCCGCAGGGAAGTTTTTAAGCTGTGGATCCCAGCCATGCCATCTTCTAGGCATATTCATATGAGCGTCGATACGCGTTACATTTTTAATAATACCGGCCTCCTGCCAGGCTTTAAACTGAAAGTAATTCGCTTCAGAATGCCCTTGATTACCCATCTGAGTAACTAGTTTAGGGTATTTTTTTGCTTTCTCTATCATCAGCTCCACCTCCCCGAAAGTTTGCGCCATGGGTTTTTCCACATATACATGTATTCCCAAATCCATAGCCATCATCACCACAGCAAAATGTGCAAAATCTGGAGTTCCGACTGAAACGGCATCTATCTGATTCGGTAGGGCTTCAAACATTTTCCGGAAATCGGTAAAACGAGGGACATCAGGAAACATCTTTAAAATTTCCACGGTCTGAGGAGCCTCCATATCCACATCACATAAGGCTACGATATTACATAATCCAGTTTTATAAAGCTCTTTAATAATTTCTGCAGCACGATTTCCGATTCCTACACAAGCCAAGTTAATACGTTCATTCGGATTGGCCATCACAACATTTCCAAACAGACTATGAGATAGTAAGACTGCACCTCCAGCCATAGCTGATCGAGCGATAAAACTTCTACGCGATAAATAATGATTCATATGTAGGTCAGCATTTTTATGCCATTCAGGTAGTGCGTCACCTGATTATCCGCCGTAACAACTACACGTCCGCGGTTCCACTGCCCGATAGGGCGACGTGCTCTAGATTCTCTATTGGATGTAATTAAATCATAGAGTGAAGCTAAAGTTCGGTTCCCTTCTCTTCCTAACTTGGCATCCGGATGTTTCTCATCATCCAAAATTTGATATTCCAAACCGATTGCAGAACCTTTAGTCTGCTCCTTTAGAGTAACAAAATACTTAACCCCACTATTTGCTCCTTCAGTTAATTTAAATTCAAAAGATAAGTCGAAGACAGCATATTGCTCCTTAGTGATAATATCCCCTCCATTAGTGGATTCATCACCATCGGATTTTAAGACTTTAATCTCCCCTTGCTTCACCTGCCAGCCCTGAGTTGGAAATTTCTGCGCATGAGCCGCTCTCCATTGTGAAGCATCCTTACCATTAAATAACAGGCTATATCCAGCTTTTTTCTCTGCAGGACTTAAGTCATTCGGCTTTAAATTAACGACATAGATATCAGTTGGAAAAGCTGTAGGTTTGAGGTTTTCCGTTTGGATACGGATATTTTTAAAGTATACTTTCTTACCATCAAATTTGTCTGGGATACTGTGAACCTGCAGGCCAATAATTCCTTTGGAATCTATCGTATCGATAACATAGGAAATCGGCACCCCATTAATCCAGGTCCGTAACTCATCGCCTATAGATTCAATTCTAATTTTATTATACGCTTCTAGCTTGTATGCTGTCTTCGCGCGTTCATTAAGATCTCCAGTATATAACCATCCTCTTCGAGCTTCATCATACACTCCACCTGTCCATGCTCGAGCTGTAGGGTCTACCTCCACTTGTCTGCCATAGA
>DAIQRP010000237.1:797-2082 GCA_036786125.1 Sphingobacterium sp. | reverse complement strand
TCAGGGCTAAATTTGCATTATAGTTTTCGTAGCCCGTATTATTCAAATAATAGGAAGGTGCTTTTTGATTTCCAGCTTTTCCATAATTAAAATTACTTCGGAATTTGAGGTTTTTTATAGGAGTTAGCCCCTGTATATTGACAAAGGGTTGTATGCCCTGACCATTGCTTGAATAGGATAGTCCAAGCTGTCCTGACAGTCTATCGATAGATTTCCAGGCTTTCGGCTCTATAATAACAATACCCGCTAAAGCTTCGGCACCATATCTCAAACTTTCGGCTCCTTTAATGACTGATATTTGGTCGGCTAATTGCACATCAATTTCTGGGGCATGATCATTACCCCATTGCTGGGATTCTAACTTAATCCCATCTGTAATAATGGCTATTCGATTTCCGTATAAGCCATTGATAACAGGCTTGCCAATTTTACTTCCTGTTCGTAATACTTCTACTCCCGAAATATGTTGAAGCAGTTCTGCTAAAGAACGGTCTTTATTTTCCGATAGAGTTTGAGCAGATAAGTTATGTTTTACTTTAGATACCTCATTTTTGGCAGCATAGATATCCACTTCATGTAATGCAATGGACTGAGGCATTAAGGAGATTTCTATAGGATCTAAACTTTGAATTCTTGTGGTATCTGATTTAAAACCTATATAAGATGTAATTATTTGAGCGGGCAACTTTTTGAGTTGAATGCTTGTGGTTCCTGAAAATCCAGTGCTAAAAGATTGACCTTGTACGGTCAACTTTGCTCCATGTATCGGCACTGCAGTCTGCCCATGTTGAACTTTGACTTTTACTTCCTGCGCAAATAGGAAATAGGGGAATATGGTCGTAAATCCTAAAAGGACAAATTTATTTAATTGCATAATGAATACCCTTGACGTATGCAAAGGTACAACATTGTTGCATTAAATAGAAATTAAAATAAACTTTGTTGCATTTATGATCGTGGATGGAATTGGGTAATGACCGATTGCAAGTATTCGCGGTCGATATGTGTATATATTTCTGTCGTTGTAATACTTTCGTGACCCAGCATATCTTGCACGGCACGCAGATCTGCACCTCCTTCCACCAGATGGGAAGCAAAGCTATGTCTAAAGGTATGGGGGCTAATGGTTTTTTCTATACCTGCTTTTGTAGCTAAGTCTTTAATAATATAAAAGACCATAACGCGAGAAAGGGCTGCTCCACGGCGATTTAAAAACACAAAATCTTCTTGACCGGCCTTTATTTTTAGATGTACACGTACGTCCTGAAGGTAGATTTTTAAATAT
>DAIQRP010000237.1:0-787 GCA_036786125.1 Sphingobacterium sp. | reverse complement strand
ATATTTTAACGCTTGGGCGCCAATAGGGACAAGGCGCTCTTTATTGCCCTTGCCTTCGACTTTAATAAACTCTACGTCCAAAAATAAATTCGAACATTTGAGGTTCACTAACTCAGATACCCGCAATCCACAGCCATACAATGTTTCTATAATAGCTTTATTACGCATTCCTTCATCTGTCGATAGGTCAATGGCCTGAATCATCTGTTCAATTTCCAAGATATTAAGTACCGTTGGGATTTTTCTAGGGATACGTGGAGCCTCAATCAGTTCCACTGGATTTGATTTTAGGTTATGTTCAATAATTAAAAAAGAGAAGAAAGACTTTAAGCCCGAAAGGATACGAGTTTGGGTATATGGAGAAACGCCAAATTCATTAATATACATTAAAAATTTCTGAATATTACGGGGACCGAGCTTATCGATTTCTAATTTTTGATCTTCACAGTAAATTTGAAATTTAGCGACATCATTTAAATAAGCGTCAATAGAATTTGTCGTCAATGCTCTTTCAAATTTTAAATAACGGCTATAATCAGCTTTAAGGTCTTCCCAGTTCATCTTTGTTTTTTTTTAATATGTATTTCTTCGCAGGATTATTTGATCAATTCGCTACCTTTATCAGGAAATATAAATACTTCATACGATAAAAGACATTTATGACTTATTTTAAACCATTAATATGTGCTTTTCTACTCCCTTTATCTTATCATATTGCTGCTGCAGATATATCCAAAGGAACGAAAAGTAGTTTTTCAATCGAAGCTAGAAATATTTTAGCGCAAGA
>DAIQRP010000236.1:0-2085 GCA_036786125.1 Sphingobacterium sp. | reverse complement strand
ACCTTTAATTTGAATTCCTCTTTTAAATTCATTTTTATCGGTATCATAGCAAGCTATGTACCACTGAGAATCTACAGTTTTCACAAATACATAAGCTTTACCACCATCGACTAATACGCCATTTGAAGGCACGATCTGAACTTTCCCTAATCCAGAATCATTTAGATTTTTGACCATCACTTTATTATTGATGTCAAAAACATAAGCGCCCAATAATGCTTTCCCATCTTTTAAATAGGTGTGCTGATCCGATTGCTGTCCCATATAACCTTCAGAGAATAAGCTATAATTTGACAAATCAAATGCATAATCCGGATCTATTTCTGTAGTACCAGCCTTCATACGCAATAAAGTGTAATACTTTCCTTCACGGATAGTCGTGAAATAATAATTTCCGCTTTCGTCGAAAAAGCTCGATTTTGTTTGATACCAGGTACCTGTTGTATGTCCATATTTATCATTAGAAGCAATCTTTTGATTTTGTAAACTTGGATAGTCCGCAGTCAGCACATAAGCGACCTGCTTTGCTGGAGCGGCCCATTCAGGTGTAAGGTACAAGAATCCCACATAGATTTTACCATTTCTAATTCCTAAACTTGTTGGAGACAACTGAATGGTGGACTTGTCATAAAATTCGTTAGGTTTACCAGCTTTAGCGATTGCAGGAACTTTAAAATTTAATGCCGATTCACCCTTCACAATCATAGTCGCGGTATCGATAATAAATAAACGTTTATCGATCGCTTCTGTAGCAGCATTATATGATGCCGACCAATTGATAAAATTTACGCGTCCATCAACAAATGCCGACTTCATCATCCCCAAATAGTTTCCTGGATTAGACACGACAGCATTCCCTTTTTCGACTATATCGCCAGTTGAAACAGAGTATTTAAATACAGCATTACCCTCTGTTATAAAAATATTAGACCCTTCTCTTACCCCGTAAGTTTGATCTATCTTTCCAGTCACGTCAATCCCGAATCCTACAGGAGATACCGATCCTTCTTTCATCAGGTCTTCAACCGGCAAAATATAATCATGTTTTTCTCCCGCAGCTTCCACCTGAATCGTAATACCATATTTTGAAGCTTTAGTTATTTCTTCAGGAGCAGTATTATCAGAAGAATTCTTACAGGCGGCAAAACTCAAAGCCACACCGGCCATCAGGCATGATTTTTTAAAATAAGTATTCATAAAATGCATATTTGTATAGTATATATTGTTAAAATTTAAATTAAAAGATGGACATTCTTAATTTGGTATAGAATGCACGACCTGCTTTTTGCAGTCCAAAATTATCGTAAAGTCTTTCATCGGTAATGTTTCTAGCTTCCATAGAAATTCCGTATTTATTATGCTTCCAAGAGTAGGAAAGGATTGCAGAATGAACGTCTTGACTGGGAATATATAGTTTTGTCTCTTGAGATGCCAAATTGTCCCAGCTCATATAAAATTTATGGGTATACTGATTCATATAGGTAAGTTCAATCCGGGTTCCTTTTCCTAACCAATCATTTTTTCCAATTGAAACATCCAGATTTCCATATAAATAAGGTCTATTTGGCAGTTGTTTGTGTAAGATCGATCCTTCCTTATCAACAGATTCTCCTGTTTGTAATTTCGTTACTATTGCTTTATCATAGCTACCATTCACATTGACCCGAAACAGATCTTTATAGCCGTATTTCGCATCAAATTCGATCCCATATAATCTTGCTCCATCGAGGTTGGAGTATCGATAATAGTTCCCGGCACTGACCATCTGTATATAATTATTGGTGTTGCGCAAGAATGTGGTGACATCTACATTGATAAAATGCTGATCATTAAAATATCCGTTATAAAACATGCCTAGATTGACATTATTGGACTCTTCAGGCTTTAGATCAACATTTGGTAATACATACACGACATTTCCGTATAACTGTTCTACTGAAGGTAATTTATATGACTTCTCAAGCGAGGTTTTGATACCTACATCTTTCTTTAAAAGGTATCTTAAGGTCAAGCCACCACTTTTGTAGTCTTTATAGTTATTATACTGTACCACATCTCCTGATATAAGTTTTCCGTCGCTATCGT
>DAIQRP010000235.1:0-2088 GCA_036786125.1 Sphingobacterium sp. | reverse complement strand
AATGTTCAGATGCGATTTCCCATTCCGCTTCCGTAGGCAAGCGAAAACCTTTCCGGGCAGCGAAGGCAGAAGCCTCATAATAATTGATATGACAAACAGCTTCGGCCATTTTAACCTCTTCCAGACCGTTCCAAGTATAGTTCATCCATTTTCCGTCTATAAAATGCCAGTATAAAGGAGCTACGGTTTCGGTTTGCTTAACCCAGTCCCATCCTTCTGCATGCCAGTATCTAAAATTATGATAACCATTATCTTCCATGAATTCCCGATATTCCGAATTTGTAACAAGTGCACTGGCTATTTCAAAATCATTGAGATATACCTGATGCCGCCCCTTTTCATTGTCAAAACAGAAGCTTTCTTTATAAAATCCTATTTCATAAACTCCAGCATTTATTTTAATCATCGAAGCCGGATCTTGATTGGTTGGGTATAAATCAATCTCCTGACTATATGCTGGAAACAACGGATTATGGCCCAGTATAAATTTTATATCTGTTAACAAAAGTTCCTGATGCTGCTGCTCATGGTTGAGCCCCAATTCGACGAGATCTTCCAAAGCAGCTGTCATACAATCACTTTCTAAAAATAATTGCATCTTGGTGTCTACATACGCTCTGTACTGGTAAATATCTTCAACAGAAGGACGACTCAAATTACCCCGATCTGTCCGGATCACTCTAGCGCCGATCGTTTCATAGTAACTGTTGAATACAAAATTATACTGAGGATCAAATGGTTTATAATCCGGAAAGTTTGGCTGCAGTATAAAGGTTTCAAAGAACCACGTTGTATGTCCAAGATGCCACTTCGGTGGACTTACGTCGCCGATGGGCTGTACAACATAATCTTCAATTTGAAGCGGTGTACAAATAGAAACACTATGCTTGCGTACCGCTGAATATCGTGATTTTAGAGTTAATATACGATCTATCTTTCGTATTGTCATAATTACAAATGGATTAAAGTTAGATTACTTGCCAAACGGCATCTAAAAACCAATGGTTGTCATCCATTATTTCATGTATACTTTTAAAACCCGTATCGTGGGCAAGTTGTTTGATTTCAGATGAGGAGAATTTCTGCGAAACTTCCATATGAATCAGCTCATCCCGATAAAATGATAAAGTTTGCCCATCAATTTGGACCACCTGATTATGGAGACTTATTAGAAAACTTCTACAGGCACCTGACACAGGATCATAGGTCTGATAATGCTGAAATTGCTTTAGATCAAAATCAACTCCAAGCTCACGATTTATACGCGACAAGAGATTGAGATTAAAAGCAGCAGTGATACCCGCTTTATCATTATAAGCTTCTAATATTGTATGTGGATTTTTCTTCAGGTCAAATCCTATTAAGACAATATCACCTTTAGCGAGCTTTTTGTTTAATTTTTTACAAAAACGATGCGCTTCCGACAACTCCATATTACCAATATTACTCCCCAGAAAAAGCACCACCTTCTTACGTTTCGAAAGGCGCTGTGCTTCCTCAAGCATATCAAAGTATTCACCTTCTAGACAGATAATTTTCAGTAAAGGCATTGCTATTTTTAGCTTATTATCTAAAACCGTTAAGATATTCTTGGAAATATCGATCGGCAGATAAGAAAAGTCGGCATTACTATCTATCAGATATTGCAACAGGTAGGATGACTTCGTGGCATCACCGGCGCCAAGTTCAATCAGATCAAAAGGTTCTCCATGTGTTGAAATCGCTGCGGCGAGTTCGGCAGTCTTGCTACGGAATATATCCAGTTCACATCTCGTCAGATAATATTCTGGCATATCCATGATACGCTGAAACAGCTTATCGCCAAAAGAATCATAAAAATATTTTGATGGAAGCCGTTTAGGATTACCCGTTAAGCCCGCGATAATTTCCGCCTGAAACTTTTCTTCGGCGCATTGACCAGTAACATGATATTTATTTTGTATTGCACTAGATAACTCCATTTTCAAAAAATTTTAAATATTTAGACCAGTACAACGATTTTACCGCCACCTGTATTACTTTCCATAAAAACATGCGCATCTACGATTTCTTCAAATTGAAAAACTCGTTTAATAACAGGAGCAATCA
>DAIQRP010000234.1:0-2182 GCA_036786125.1 Sphingobacterium sp. | reverse complement strand
AAGGCTTCCCAATCCGTCCATATTTTTTCTAAAACTCGAGCGTCATGCCCTTTCTCTGCAGCCTGGGAAACAAACTTAGGCTTCATCTTATCCAGAACGGCCTTTTGTTTCTTACCCATTGCCTTACGTAAAACGTCGGCATCCCCCTTGGAGAATCCCGCTAGCTTCTGGGAAAGCAACATTACCTGCTCCTGATAGACTGTAATACCATAGGTTTCCTTCAAGTACTCTTCACAGGCATCTAAGTCATATTTAATCGGTTCTATACCATGCTTACGCTTAATAAAGGAAGGAATATACTCCATCGGTCCTGGACGATATAATGCATTCATCGCAATTAAATCGGCAAAAACCGTTGGTTTTAAATCCTTCATATGCTTCTGCATGCCTGGCGACTCATACTGGAATACCCCAACGGTTTCTCCACGTTGAAATAACTCATAAGTCAAGAGATCATCTATAGGAAACTCATCCGGATTTAATTCTATTCCATGAGAAAGACGCACATTTTGTACGGTATCTTTAATTAAGGTCAAAGTTTTTAACCCTAAAAAGTCCATTTTTAAAAGACCTGCAGACTCCACTACGGAGTTATCAAATTGCGTGACATAGAGATCCGAGTCCTTAGCTAAGGATACAGGAACAAAATTGGTGATATCATCGGGGGTAATAATCACCCCACAGGCATGAATACCAGTATTTCTCATCGAGCCTTCTAATACCCGAGCTTGCTTAATGGTCTCCGCCTCTAAACCGGCGCCATCAGCCATAGAAATTAATTTATTAACGGCTTCAAACTCTTCTGAGCGCAGATTTTCTTTAAGGGATTTTTCATCCATATTAAAAATCTTCGCAAGCTTTAAATTCGGAATTAATTTCGCTATTTCATTGGCCTCTTGTAATGGCAGGTCTAATACGCGTGCGGTATCCTTAATCGAAGATTTCGCAGCCATGGTTCCGTAGGTAATAATCTGCGCTACCTGAGAAGCTCCATATTTATTAATAACATACTGCATCACGCGTCCACGGCCTTCATCATCAAAGTCGATATCAATATCGGGCATGGAGACACGGTCAGGATTTAAGAAACGCTCAAAAAGGAGGTCATACTGAATAGGATCTATATTGGTAATACCCAAGCAGTATGCTACTGCTGAACCTGCGGCAGAACCACGCCCGGGACCTACAGAGACATTCATCTTCCTCGCTTCAGCAATAAAATCCTGAACAATTAAGAAGTATCCTGGATATCCAGTCTTCTCAATAGTCGCTAATTCAAAATCTAGACGTTCTTTGATATCATCCGTAATTTCAGGGTATCTTTTCGCTGCCCCCACATAGGTGAGGTGGCGTAAATATTTATTTTCCCCTCTCTTCCCTTGATCCTGCTGATCTTCCTCACATTGAAATTCTTCAGGGATATCAAAAGCAGGTAATAAGACATCTCGATATAAGGTGAATATTTCAATTTTATCGATAATTTCCTGAATATTAATAATCGCTTCGGGAATATCTCTAAACGACTTTTTCATCTCCTCTGAAGACTTAAAGTAATATTCCTGATTGGGTAGTCCAAATCTAAAGCCACGTCCGCGTCCTTTTGGAGTAGACAATTTTTCGCCATCCTTTACACATAATAAAATATCATGGGCATGGGCATCTGCTTTATGAATATAGTAGGTATTATTAGTCGCTATTAATTTTACCTGATGTTTTTTCGCTAGGGAAATCAAGGTACTATTAACCCGGTCTTCATCTTCCTGACCATGGCGCATAATTTCCATATAGAAATCTGCTCCAAACTGTTCTTTCCACCAGATTAATGCTTCTTCCGCTTGTGCTTCCCCGATATTTAATACTTTCGAAGGAATCTCCCCTTGTAGATTTCCGGAAAGCACAATAATATCTTCTTTATATTTCTCTATAACGGAGCGATCGATACGCGGCACATAATAGAAGCCTTTAGTATAAGCTACAGAAGCCATTTTAGCGAGGTTGTGATAGCCTTTTTTATTTTTCGCTAAAAGCACCACCTGATAGCCATTATCTTTTCTGGACTTATCGGTATGATCATCGCAAATGAAAAATTCACATCCGACAATTGGTTTTATAATCTTTTCTGTAGGGCTTTCTCCAGCCTCCTCCAGTTCTTTATTTTTTTCTGCGGCAGCCTTATTATGGT
>DAIQRP010000233.1:423-2194 GCA_036786125.1 Sphingobacterium sp. | reverse complement strand
AGAGATTAAACCCGCTCTATAGGTAGAATCTTTTTCTGAAAATTCTATCGCTTTTTTATAAGTATCTAAAGTAAAGAACAACTCGGCAGGAAGACCTGTTGCATTGGGTATAAATAATTTAAAATTATAGGTACCCACTTTAGAAAGATTGACCTCCTTCTGATTGGAAGAAAATACAGAAGGGATAATTTCATTAGTCGTCATATGAGACGCATTTCCTGTCGCTATACTTTCAGACAAAGCTTTCACAAAAGCATCCGACTCCTTGCCGATGCTACTGATACGTATACTACCTTCACTAAATCCAGTCTGTTCATTCACAGAACCATCTGCATTTACTCCTGCAGGGATATCATTTTTAAATTCAAACTTTAATCCAATCGTATCCTGATTAAAAATAGATTTGGCGGTATAAACAACTGAGGAATCTTTAATTTGCTCATCGACAATACGTAAGAAAAAACTCTTTTTTTCCGGGGTATTGGAATTGGTAAATTCAGCAAGATTTAATGTACTCTTTGCAGAATTATCATGAGACTGATTATTTCCACATGAACTTAATACGGCAAGAGTTGCGCATGCCCCTATAAAACCTGACAATTTCATAATGATAATGTTTAATGGTTTATTAATTTAATATTAGCAATTAAATATACAAAAAAAGGCGAGTTAAACTCGCCTAGCTTTTTATTTTATTAATGCCTCGTAAAGTATTTCTACTGGATGATAAGACTTGCGCCCTACACCATCTTTAATTTGATGCCTACAAGATGTACCTGCAGCAGCAATTAGCGTCGTAGAAGCGGTCTGACGTATGCTAGGTAATAAAACTAACTCCGCCACCTTCATCGATACATCATAGTGTTCCTTTTCGTATCCAAATGATCCTGCCATACCACAGCAGCCTGAAGGAATAAGCTCCACTTCGTAATTTTGAGGAAAGGATAATACAGACTCTGTAAAACCGACCAGGTGAAAAGCTTTTTGATAGCAATGTCCATGTAATTTGATGGCTTTACTTTCGGCTGTAAACTGTTCTTTATGGATTCTTCCGGCTTGCATTTCTGCCCAAATAAATTCATCCACCATCAATGCATTTTTGGCAACAGCTTGAGCAGCCTCGAGAAGCTGCGGTTCGACTAGGGATAGATACTCATCTCTAAAGGTGATAATTGCAGAAGGTTCAATGCCTAAAAGTGGCGTTTCTTCTGTGATTAAATCTTTTAGAAAGTTAATATTTTTATGTGCTATCTTTTTCGCTTCTTTCACAAAGCCTTTGGATAGGTAGGTTCTTCCCGATTGAATATGCTGAGGTATAATTACCTCATATCCCAGTGCAGTTAGTAATTTATAGGCTGTCATCCCTATTTCAGCATCGTTATATTCCGTAAATTCATCGGAAAATAAATATACCCGACGTTTTGAGCCCTGGGGTTTTTGCTGTTTTTTCACCCATGCCGACAAGGTTGTGCTGGAGACTGTAGGTAAAGAGCGTTCGGCAGCAAAACCTATAGTTTTTTTAACTAATCCCGATAAAAACTTATTTTTCACCACCAGATTATACATCGGAGCGACTAAAGAGCCGAGCTGCTGGGAAAAGGTAAAATTAGCAATCACCTGCGCACGGAAAGAAGCCCCATGGGCATCGTAATAATGTTGTAAAAACTCCGCCTTCATCTTCGCTACATCCACCGAAGACGGACATTCGGTCTTACAACCTTTGCAACTTAAACATAAGTCCATGACTTCTTTAAGCTCTTCATGATCGAAT
>DAIQRP010000233.1:0-413 GCA_036786125.1 Sphingobacterium sp. | reverse complement strand
GCACGCGTGGTGTCTTTCTCATCTCGGGTAGCCATAAATGACGGACACATGGTGCCACCAGTAATCTCAGATTTTCTGCAATCTCCGGAACCGGAACATTTCTCCGCTAGACGTAAAATACTCTCCTCTTTGGAGAAGTCAAAATAGGTCTGAATATCGCGGCGATTCTGATTATTATCATATCGCAAGTGGGTATCCATAGGCGGAGTATTGACAATTTTATGGGCATTAAAAACTCCCTTAGGGTCAAATATCTGCTTGACCTGCTCTAAGATAGCATAGACATCCTCCCCTAATACTTTACCTATAAACTCTCCTCTTAAACGGCCATCTCCATGCTCTCCCGAAAGAGAGCCATTATATTTTAATACCAAATCCGTGGTCCGTTCTAAGATCCTTCGAAAGGTTTTTTT
>DAIQRP010000031.1:23928-28132 GCA_036786125.1 Sphingobacterium sp. | reverse complement strand
TATGAATATAACAGTACTCATAGCTGTTTTCTAACTTAGTAGAGATTTACATAATTATCATTTGCCCAGACTATCCATTTCCAATTTTTTATTTTCAATCAAATTAACCCGTCTTTGCACTTCTTCTCGTTTGATAACAGGCTTTTCAAAACGCTCTCTATGCTGGTTGATAATAGAATCCCCCCCTGCACAAATGCCGGCATTTCCAAGTCCATAAAGTAATAAGGTATTCCGTAAGAACGTTTTTCGCTTAGTTGCTTACACTGTTCCCCAAATTGACCTAATCCAAAAATAATAATGCTAATCAAGCTAAATTAGACAGATTAGTATAAATGCTAAAAGAGTCTTTCGAATTATAAATTTATTAATTTTTGTGGATCATTTAGTTTAAGTAATCCCGATTTGGGGCTATCATTTTTCAACTAAAACGCTATTTCATTGCTTTTGTATATGCTCTGATAGAGGAAGGATATTATAGTATACTAGATTTTATCTATAATTGCTTTTCCCATCTAAATAGATACTTTTATTAAAAGATTTCTTTACGTTATCCAGATCATTTTTTTTGCAGAAATCTACGCTCTAATACATAAAACTCTTCAAAAGTTTCCATTGGAATAAAACCATATTCCTTTTTCCGTTGCACAGCCCCTACTCTAGATCTTATTCTGCGAATTAAATGTTTTAGAGATGGATTTTTAATATCTGTTTGAGAATAATTTTCTAAAATTAAACCACGGTATTACTCTCTTTTTTATTAAAAACACTGTTTTTAAAATAAATTTTCAAATAATATCTCAAAAAATTTCCATACTTTTTATGCCCTAAAAAAGAAAACCCTTGAATAACAATTGTTATCAAGGGTTTTAAGTACCTAGGGCGGGAATCGAACCCGCACTCTCTTAACGAGAACAGGATTTTAAGTCCTGCGTGTCTACCAGTTCCACCACCTAGGCAGGTGATTTAATGTGGAGCGAAAAACGAGATTCGAACTCGCGACCCCAACCTTGGCAAGGTTGTGCTCTACCAGCTGAGCTATTTTCGCTTGTAACTTCTAAGCTATTGCTTTTCCGTTTTGGTGATGCAAATATAGAGACAATATTCCATTCTGCAAATTATTTTTTACTGAAAAACAATAAAATTATATAACAATCTCATTTATTGAGATATAATTTTCACCCGTATAGGATAAAATCATAATCAAAATAATATATTCTATATAGAACCTTTAATAAATGATTAAATAGCTTCCATTGATTAGGCTAATGGATTCCACATCATTTTAAAATCAAGCTCTATCAGATATTCAAAAAAACTCAATCAGTAATTTTTAAATTAAAACAAGAAAAGCCGATCGTCTGATCGGCTTTCTTGTACCTAGGGCGGGAATCGAACCCGCACTCTCTTAACGAGAACAGGATTTTAAGTCCTGCGTGTCTACCAGTTCCACCACCTAGGCAGGTGATTTAATGTGGAGCGAAAAACGAGATTCGAACTCGCGACCCCAACCTTGGCAAGGTTGTGCTCTACCAGCTGAGCTATTTTCGCTTGTAACTTCTAAGCTATTGCTTTTCCGTTTTGGTGATGCAAATATAGAGACAATATTCCATTCTGCCAATTATTTTTGACAAAAAAGCCATTTTAAAGCATAACAACCTTATTTCTTGAGAAATAAATTTTATTATAATCTTTTTATTTTAATGGATCTAAAAGCAACTTCATCGGTATGATCTTGCAGCACTATCTTTCCTGAAGAGTGACGACCGAAGCCAGGAAGCTTTCCTAAATTTGTATTTTTTAAAGTAGACTCCCAATTTTTACCTTTTAGATTAAACTTTGCCGTCATCACATCATTTAACCAAAATGTCACCTCTCCATTATTTTGTAAGATGCGGCTTGAATTCCACTCATTATACGGCTTAGGCTTTGATGTCGTCTTACAATTAAGGATATCATATAGACAACCGGCCTGATGAGTGGGATTGGAAACATGTCGAGGCTCCGCATTGATATTATCCAAGAGTTGATATTCTGGGCCTGTGAGGTAAGCTACTGCATAATCAGGTTGCTCTTGAACATTGATAAATACACCGGAATTGCCTCCTTTAGCGACACGCCATTCAAACTTTAAATCAAAGTTTTCATAAACACTGTCAGTAGCTAGATCCATATGATTTTTGGCATGTGGATTACAATACAATTCTCCACCGACAACAGACCAAGAGGTCGCTCCTCCGGCATTATTATAGCCATGCCATCCGTTTAACGTTTCACCGTCAAACAGCAACTGCCAGCCAAATTTCTTTTCATCCTGATTAAGGCTATTGATCTGTTCATCGGGTCCTGAGCAAGCTACAATTGTAGATATAGAACCTACAATTGCAGCGAGAGAAAACCATTTTCCCAAACTCCTCATTTTATTTAAGTAAAGTTGAGCGCATATATTTTGCAGACTGCTGAATACTTACATATGGATCAATTTTAAAATTCTCCTGCTCCATAATTAAATACTCTACACCTCCAACTTTGGACTTTTTAAGAATCTGTACGAAATCAATTGCTCCGGTACCGATTTCTGTATTCAGATGGTTATTTTCTTTGTCCATATCTTTAATATGCACCAGCTTAAATCTTCCTGGATATTTTTCAAACCAAGCGACTGGATCCTGTTTCATACGAATCACCCAATAGATATCCAGTTCAATGGCTAATAGAGAAGCATCAATATGTTCGATTAACTCGGACATAAACATTTTTCCTTCGATAGTACGGAATTCGAAATCATGATTATGATAAGCCAATTTTAAACCTGCAGCTTTTACACGTTGTGCCGCTTTTTTAATAAAGCCTATAATCTTATTCATGCCTTCCAGATCCTTTAAAAGTTCAGGCTGCATCCATGGGATTACGACAAACTTTTGTCCTAATATTTTTGCCGCAGCAACGGCCTCATCGATTTCTGTTAAATCTCCATTGACAAATAACTGACCAAAGTTATAGTGGCCAGAATATGTTTTTAACTTATGCTTGGTCAATAATGCTTTAAACTCCTGAGCCGAAAGACCCCAAAATCCAGACTTCGCCGTATAGCCAAAAGTTTCCACAAAATTATATCCAGCCTTAGCTACTTCTGCAATTACTGCAGGGACATCTTTAGGTAGATAATCTCTTAAGTTATATAATTGAAATCCTAACCTTCCCGATTCTTTTGCTGAAAGGATTGTCGGCATCGCTAACATTGCAGAACCGACCACTCCTATCTGCATCAAAAAATTTCTTCTGTTTATCATAGTTTAAATTGATGAATTCAAAGAGATAAATATAGGAATTTACAAATAAAGATTAAAGATTATATATAGAACAAAATTATATCCATTAAAAATGAGTGGATTAAGTTTAAAGCGCTGAAAAAAGTAAAAAATAATTTGCAGAATGGAATATTGTCTCTATATTTGCATCACCAAAACGGAAAAGCAATAGCTTAGAAGTTACAAGCGAAAATAGCTCAGCTGGTAGAGCACAACCTTGCCAAGGTTGGGGTCGCGAGTTCGAATCTCGTTTTTCGCTCCACATTAAATCACCTGCCTAGGTGGTGGAACTGGTAGACACGCAGGACTTAAAATCCTGTTCTCGTTAAGAGAGTGCGGGTTCGATTCCCGCCCTAGGTACAAGAAAGCCGATCAGACGATCGGCTTTTCTTGTTTTATAACATTTAAAGTGCGGTATACCCCCCATCTATAGCATAATAACCTGCATTAATAAAAGAAGCATGATCGGAACTTAAAAATAATACTAACTGAGCGACTTCACTCGCCTTTCCTAACCTTCCTATTGGATGTTTCGCCACCAAAGCCTTTTTCATGGTATCATCTAATGCATTTAATAGCGGTGTATCAATATATCCCGGGCCCACGGTATTAATACGGATATTTTTTGATGCATATTCCGAGCCTGCAGTCCGTGTTAAGCCGAGAACAGCATGTTTGGTTGCAGCATATCCTACAGACCCTAAAACTCCTGTAATACTATGGATAGATCCCATATTAATAATAGCTCCACCTCCATTTTTCAACATTTGATCGATAGCATATTTGACGCCATAAAAAACGCCATTTAGATTGATATCTACGATGTTTTTCCAGCCCTCAATACTGAGTTCGCCCGAAAGATTATGCTCCCCTCCAATACCAGCATTATTACATGC
>DAIQRP010000031.1:0-23918 GCA_036786125.1 Sphingobacterium sp. | reverse complement strand
AAACGCCCATATTTTTCTACTGCCTGATCGACCAGATTTTTAACTTCCTCGGGCTGGGCAGTATTGGCTTTAACAAAAATAGCATCTCCCCCTTGATCGACAATTTCTTGAACTACGGCTTCCCCAGATTGCTCATTAATATCAGATACCACAACTTTACATCCATGTAAAGCATATGTTAAGGCAATTTCCTTACCGATTCCAGAACCGGCACCCGTAACGAAGGCAACTTTGTTTTCTAATAGTTTCATAATGAATTTATTTATAGTTTAAATACATATAGAATCAACTTCTGCTGATAGCTAAATATACCAAAATTCAAAATGAATTGAAAGTTATCCTTCTATTAAATATCTCATCATTAAGCTGTTTATAAAAAAAGCCGACCTTTCAGTCAGCTTTTTATTTTATGATAACTATTAACTACCAGTAGACGGTATATAGCGCTGTAATCAATGCTACGATAACTAGCGCACCGATGGTAAAACTCTTTGAAGTGCGGAACATCGCCGGATCCGTATCATAGCCTTTCGATACTATACCTTTTTTGGCATCGAACAGACTAATCATATACATACCCACCAGACAGAGGACAAAAACAATCCCGACGCGGTCTACAAAAGGAATCTCGTAATAATTTGGAGCAACCTCTACAGAAAAACCTATAGAACTTAAGAATTTTAAATCTAAAAACCTAGGTAAGAACTTTAAGACGATAGACATTAAAAAGCCTCCGATTGTTGCAAATAGGGCCGCATTGGAACTTGTCTTTTTCCAGAAGAAGCCCAGCAGGAACATGGCAAAAATACCTGGGGAAACAAAACCTGTATATTCTTGAATATATTGAAACCCTCCTTTTTTATCTATCCCCATATATGGAGCTATAATTACAGCTAATACCATGGAAACTACAATCGTAATCTTTCCGATATTGACCATCTGCTTTTCCGTCGCATCCTTTTTTAAACTCTTTTTAAAAATATCTAAGGTAAATATTGTAGCAATACTATTAGATTTCCCAGCTAATGAAGCTAAAACTGCAGCTGTAAGCGCTGCAAAAGATAAACCTTTAAGTCCTGTAGGTAACAGATTTAACAAAACAGGATAAGCCCGATCCGGATTAATCTCTCCTGCAACTGCCATCTCACTCTGAAAATGCCCTTCCTTATATAGGACGTAACAAGCAATTCCTGGAAGCACAACTATAATAGGCATAATTAACTTAATTCCTGCGGCAAACAAAAGTCCTTTTCGGGCTGTGCCTAAATCAGCTCCTAAAGCACGTTGGGTGATATATTGATTACATCCCCAATAACTTAAGTTAACTACCCATAGACCTCCCACAAGAACGGAAAGCCCTGGCAGATCGATATAATTCTCATTTTCAGGTTTAAAAATCATATTAAAATGCTCCGGAGCCTTATCAATCATAGTCCCATAAGCTTCAAATACAGAATTATTCCCAAAATGTGTAGCCACCAAATCCAAGGCTATCCAAGTGGTAGTCAATCCTCCAAGAATCAGGAAAAATACCTGAATCACATCTGTATAAGCAATCACCTTCATCCCTCCGAGTGTAATAACGACAGCAAAGAAAGCTAAAGCATACATACATAAGGTCAGACTAAGTCCCGAAATACTACTGACCGCTAAGG
Source organism: Sphingobacterium sp. (assembly GCA_036786125.1). GTDB lineage: Bacteria > Bacteroidota > Bacteroidia > Sphingobacteriales > Sphingobacteriaceae > Sphingobacterium. The sequence continues at coordinate 22,263 of DAIQRP010000031.1, read as the reverse complement.
CCCCTAGGTATAAAATAGATGTCAGGTTAACAACGATATATAACATCAGCCAAAATATCGCCATAATCATCGCTACCGAACTATTATATCGCTTGGCCAGAAATTCTGGCATGGTGGAAATCTTATTTTTAATATAAACAGGGAGAAAAAATATAGCGACCACTAAAAGCGCTGCCGCAGCCATCCATTCATAAGAAGCAATCGCGAGTCCCATTTTAAATCCAGAACCACTCATCCCTATAAATTGCTCTGCAGAAATATTAGACGCAATGACTGAAGTCCCAATAGCCCACCAGGTTAGTGAGCCTTCTGCCAAGAAATAATCTTTTGATGAGGTTTCCGCAGACTTCTTCTTATAGTAAACATAAATGCCATAACAGGCTACTAAAAGGAAGTAAAATAAAAAAACAATATAATCTTTAAGTTCCATAATTAATCTAAAATTTCAGTACCATTGGATATTTTAACCTGGTAATAATCTAATTCAATGCCGAATGCCTCACGGTAAGCTTCCTTTGCCGTAGCCACAACTTTTTCCACCTCAGTAGCTTTTACCATATTTAAGGTGCAGCCACCAAAACCTCCCCCCATCATTCGGGCTCCGAGTACCTCCGGAAAGCGTCTCACATGATCTACTAAAAAGTCAAGCTCTTTACAACTCACGCCATACGCTTTAGAAAGTCCTTCATGCGTTTCATACATCTTCTTGCCCACCTGTTCTAAATCCCCTACCTGCAGGTAAAGACAGACCTCCTCTACACGTAGAATTTCTTCTATCACGTATTTTGCTCTTCTATAATCTTCATTTTTCTCGTCCGCATAAGCCTTCTCTAACATCGGAATGGTGACCTCACGCAGACTCTGAATTTTGGGAAAATAGTTTTTTACCTGCCTGACAGCGGCCTCACAAGATGCCCTGGCTTGATTATATCCGGAAGAAGCTAAAGAATGGTTGACATTGGTATTTAATAATAGAAAAGTATATTCATCCAATTCTAATGGAAAATAACTGTATGCTAAACTTTGACAGTCTAATTTGATGACCTGATTTTCACGACCAAATAAAGAGGCAAACTGATCCATTATACCACAATTAACACCAATATATGTATGCTCACACTGCTGTCCAATTTGTGCAAGCTCGAGTAAGCTTAAGTTGAGGTTAAATACATCATTTAATGCATATCCTGCAGCCGATTCTAAAGCTGCTGAAGAAGACATCCCGGCCCCAATAGGAACATCGCCATAGATGATCATATCAAATCCATAGGACAACTTATCAGCCATTAAGGCACTTACCCCAATAATATAATTCGCCCACTGTTTTTCCTGTTTCTGCAAATTAGCTAAGTCAAGCTGAACACTTTCCTTAAAATTTTCGGAATATAAATGAATCTGCTGATCAGTACGTTTGGAGATACTGATATAAACATAATTATCTACTGCAGCAGGTAAGACAAAACCCATATTATAATCGGTATGCTCTCCAATAATATTTATCCTTCCAGGAGATCTTACAATCCAGGGATTATGTTGATATAATTCTATATGTTTATCTATTAAAACTTGTTTTATAGTTCTCATTAAAGTTTAGTTTTGTAATGATTAGAGGAGACCTCACGTAAATGCTGTGCCGCAAGCTCAGGCGTAATATCGCGTTGCGCATCGGCTAACATTTCATAACCTACCATAAATTTCTTCACCGTAGCAGAACGTAATAAGGGTGGATAGAAGTGCATATGCCAATGCCAAGCCTCGAGCGCTAAACTCTGTGTCGGAGCCTGATGCATCCCCGCAGAATATGGAAAGGAGCAGTGAAATAAATTATCATACTTTATAGTTAACTGCTGCAGCACAAATGCTAAATCTATCTTCTCTGCTTCAGAAAATAGCCCTATATCCGCCACAGCACGTTTGCTAACCAATAGCGTTTCATAAGGCCATTTCGCCCAATAAGGCACGACCACCACAAAATAATCCGACTCTATAATAATACGCTCCTGTTTTTTCAACTCAGCTTGTATATAATTAGAAAGTAAAGTCTTCTGATGTGTATCGAAATAAAGCTTCTGCTTAGATTCCTCCCGCTGAACGATAGATGGGATACTCGACTGTGCCCAAATCTGCCCATGCGGATGTGGATTGCTACAGCCCATAATAGCGCCTTTATTTTCAAAAATCTGAATATATTGTATCCATGGAATTTGCGAGAGCTCCAAAAATTCACGCTGCCAGACATCCACCACCTGCGTTAATTCCTGTACAGTCATCTCTGCCAAGGTTAGATCGTGCCGAGCACTAAAGCTAATTACTTTACAGATCCCTCGTTCCGAAGAGCTGATAAAGAGGTCGTCTTCATTTTCCTGAAATTCAGCGTCCTTATTTAAAAGGGCGGCAAAATCATTTTCAAAGACAAAGCTATGTTTATAATTGGGGTTGCGTTGTCCCGCTGCTCTTGTATTTCCGGGACAGAGATAACATTCCGGATCATACTTCGGAAGGGTAGCATCAGCGAGTTTTTCCACCTGCCCCTGCCAAGGCCTCTTACTTCGATGTGGAGATACTAAAATCCGCTCTCCAGTAAGTATGTCCATCCTGACATGTGGATCGGTATGTTTATCAAATTTCATAAAAATGAAAAATAGCGTTGGTTTTCATAATAGGTTGAATTTTTAAATTTATTTGCTCTCTAAATTATTAAGAGCCAAAATAAAATGCCATCATAAATGCATCATCTATGGATAAAGAAAAATGGGGCATTAAATTTAATCGGTTAATTGGCTTGGTCTCTGCCCTAATGGTCAAACACTTGCTCTTACTAAAATAGAAAATATTTCTATAATATAAAATCTAAAGCTTAGGAACAGCCATAAAATAGCAAAATTAGTTTATCCGTTGAAGTAGACCGAAGAAAACAATTTTATCGCTTCCATGTTGTCTACATATAATTTCAACACATGATTACTATACTGTATATTTTAGCTTGTCTGTTAATCCTTATTAATTTTATTCCCCTAATTCGAAATGACTATTGGACATTTAGGGTCTTTGAATATCCTCGCATTCAAAAGCTCAGTTTGACTGTACTCCTTTTTATCGCCATCGTTGCTCTTAGCCCAGTAAGTACATGGACCTACATTCTAAAAGCAGCTTTACTTATGAGTATCGCATATCTTTCCTATCAGATTCTACCCTTTACGCCGATCTGGAAGAAACAAATTCTTTCCGCTAAACATACCGATCGGGAAAATAGTATCTCTATCCTTGTTTCCAATGTATATGAAGATAATACCAACTATGCCGGATGTATACAGACCATTAGACAAGCGGATGCAGATATTGTCGTATTGCTAGAAACAAATGAAAAGTGGGCGGAAGAACTGAAAGCCTTGGATGAGATTTATAGCTATGCCATTAAGGAGCCTTTGAATAATACCTATGGCATGATCTTTTATTCTAAAATGGAATTATCGAACTCTTCCATAGAATATCTGGTAGAGTCGGATATACCATCTATTCATACTCAAGTTCGCTTGCCTTCTGGGCAGCAGGTCCAATTTTATGCCTTGCACCCTACTCCACCAGTCCCCAATGAGAATGAGCGCTCCACTGAGCGAGACAAAGAGTTACTGCTAATCGCTGAAAAAGCGGAACGACATCCTCTTCCTGTTATCGTCTGCGGAGATATGAATGATGTCGCTTGGTCTTATACCACCGAGTTATTTTTAAAAATGAGTCAGCTCTTAGATCCGCGTAGAGGAAGAGGATTAATCAATACTTTCCATGCGCACTATCCATTTCTTCGCTTTCCCTTAGACCATATTTTTGTCAGTCAGGATTTTAAATTACAGACCTTTAAAAGGTTAGACAATTTCGATTCAGACCATTTTCCAATTTATACGGCATTGCAATATGAAGCTCAGGCAAGCACAGAGCAGCGGGGCTTAGAGCAAACTGAAGAAGATAAAGAGCTTGCTGAAGATAAAAAAAATAAGAGCTAATGAATCATTAGCTCTTGTCTGTTTAATATTGAATTTCTAAGATGGATTTTAACGGAATTAAAACTCCACTTTTAATCTGCAAATAACGATCGGTAAGTGACCATACTGTCGTTTCAATACGCTTTGGTCCTGCATCAGTTTGAAAAGAGATATCCGTCTTGGCCTTAAATTCATTTCCAAGGCGTAAGGCCCCTTCTAACTTTTCTTTAAATTCCAAACTTTTATCTTCAGGTGCTGCTATAAATTTAAATTGAAGAATATCTTCTTTTGCTATCAATTGTCCGATCATAATATAAAGTTTAATTTGACAATAATTCTAATTACCATTCGTGTCCCTATATAAACGCGAATTATGCTTTTCTTGGTATAGTTAAATTTAAAAAATATTACACAGTAATTCAAGATTTCATATTTTATTTTTGACAAATTAACGTCACAATTTAAAGACAAAAGTCAAATTTACAAATAACTAATAAACAATAACTTATCCTAAATGTAGAATAAAAACAATAAAATTATTCAATTTTATGCCATACAAATGACTACAGAATCGCAGGAGCTTTATTAACTTTATCAAAAAATAAATGACTCATGCAAGATTTAGAAGGTATCTATAAAAAGGAATGGGAAGTGAATTTCACGCAATGTTATGCGAATGGAAAAATAAAATTTTCTGAAATCAGTAATATCTTTCAATTAGCCGCTAGCGAACATGCCATGGCATTGGGATTTGGTTTCTTTGAAATGCTGAAGTATAATCAAACCTGGGTAATGAGTAAAGTCCGTATGGAAATTATTAAGCTGCCCAAATGGACTGAGCATATTGAAATCAATACCTGGGTGCAATATTTTGAAACCGATCGTTCGATACGTAATTTCACCTTAACGGTCAATGGAGAGGTATATGTAAATGCGACAACCTATTGGGTGGTTATAAATACCCAACTCCGAAAATCAGAAGCTCTAGCTTTACCGACGGATAAGGTACATATACTGACGGAAAAGAACGCGACTGAACAGAGCTTTTCTAAATTAAATATACTGCAAGAAACAACACCTATTGCCTCCCATGAAATCCGCCTTTCAGATTTAGATATTGTCAATCATGCGAATAACGTAAAGTATGTAGATTGGTGTTTAGACTATATCGATAAAGACCTGATCCTTCAGGAGCGTATCAGCTGTTTAGAAATGAATTACCTCAGAGAGTTGCGGTATGCTGATACAGCAGAAATCGGGCAGCTGAAAATGGACGATAAAATATTTATGAATATCCGAAAGAGCGGGAAGATAAGTTTTGCTATGGAACTGACTGTGCGGGCTCCGAAATAAAATAACCTGGAATAAATAATAGCGTTGCATTACTAATAACCTTGCATTACTAATAGTGTTGAATTGCTAATAGCAGGAATAAATAATGGCAGGAATAAATAATGGCAGGAATAAAAAAAGGCTTTTCAATTCAGAAAAGCCTTTTTTATATTTTATTGTTTATAAAGCGAATGCTTTATCGCCCTTTTTGTACGGGTAATTTCCGTCAAATCTTCCAGGGATTTTCACATAACGTAATGCTTTAGTACAGCCTAATTCCGAAGTAAAGAATCCTGTTAAGGTTAATTCTTTAAACAATCTAAAGAAATGGTTTGGATCTTCATCCTTTTTATCTTTATGATATGCTTTAGCTTCTTTATCTAAACCATTGACAAAAGCAGTTTTTTCCTCAGCAGTTAGCTCTTGAAAGTTCTTTTTAAACTGTTCTTGAGATTTCTTATCGATATCATTTAAGCCATCGACAAACACTTTCTGATCGGCTTCCGTATAACAATCTCTCACCATCACTGGAATAAACTCGCCTACTCCAGCCTCTTTTGCCCCTGGAGTATCTGTCTTCGGTAAGATTGCTTCGGCAAGATCACCTATAAAATCAGTGTTTTTTGCTTCAAAAAGACTCTGAACATCTTTAGATGATGCTTCACGAGTACAACCTTGTAAAAATAGATTTGCACCAATTACAGTACCTCCCATTAATAATGCAACACGTTGCAGGGCTTCTCTTCTATTCATAATTTAATAGGATTAAAATTTGTAATTCATTTCCCAACCTTTGCGATACTGACGTTTCACAAATTGGTTTACCTCTTCAAAGTTGGTAACTTTCATAAGGTCATTATCCCATAGTAATTTTAAATTACGTCCAGGATATTTATTATCGATTCTCATGTCTGAAGCACGAATAGCTAAGTTAGCCATTAATAAAGCTTCAGTTAAAGGACCAGCAATTTCAAATGGAGATGAAAGTTCTTTTTTACCATATCCCGCAATACAACCTTCTACCCACTGAGCCCAGTGTCCAGAAGCTGATCCCGGTACACGTTCATACTTCACAGGCAGCGTAGGATAAGAGCCTGAAGTAGGTAATAAACGTGGTTTTTCAGCATAAGTATCTGCTAGAATTTTACCTTTAGTTCCGACTAAAAGGATACCATTTCCACCGTCACCAAAAGGTTCGTTAGCACCTAATTCTTCTGGTCTTTGTGGTTGGATACCACCATCCATCCAGTGTACTTTAACATCACCTGTCGTCTTATCCGTTTTTGGGAACGTTAAGATAGCATATGAAGATGGAGGACTACTTTCTGGAAAATATCCACGTTTGAACTCATCGACATACACTGAACCTACACTAGCTTGAACATCTTTCACATATTGTAGACCATAGATACTAAACGGAGCTTCTAAGTTATGGCAACCCATATCTCCTAAGGCACCTGTACCATAATCCCACCATCCGCGCCAGTTGAAAGGTACTAATTTTTCAATATAATCTTTATTTGGCGCTGTACCTAACCAAAGATCCCAATCTAATTCCTTAGGAACTTCAGCTTGACGTGCAGGCCATTGAATACCTTGAGGCCATACGGGTCTATCTGTCCATGCGAATACTTCTTTTAAGTCTCCGATTAATCCAGCATCCACCCATTCTCTCATCTGACGTACACCGTCACCTGAGGAGCCTTGATTTCCCATCTGTGTAACCACTTTATATTTTTTGGCAGCATCTGTTAACACACGAGCTTCCCAGATATCGTGTGCTAATGGTTTTTGAACATAAACGTGCTTCCCCAACTGCATTGCAGCCAGAGCTTGGATCGCATGTTGATGATCGGGAGTAGATACTGAAACCGCATCAATATTTTTGTGTTCCTTATCTAACATTTCGCGATAATCTTTGTAGAATTTCGCTTTAGGATGAGCTTTTACAGAATTTGCTGCACGACGTGTATCTACATCACAAAGGAAGGCAATATTTGCTTTTCCACTTTTATAGATATTATTCACATCGGAACCACCCATACCACCTACCCCGATAGATGCTACTTGTAAGGTATCAGAAGGAGCTAAGAATCCATTACCACCTAAAACGTGGCGAGGGACAATCATAAATCCTGCTGCTGCGACTGCAGATGTTTTTAAAAATTCTCTTCTTGAATTGGTACTGTTCTTTTCAACTGACATAATCTGGTTTATTCTAATTGATTTATAAATTTCCTTTTTTCAATTCTTCTACAGCAAAATTAACCGCTCTCGCCGTTAAAGCCATATAAGTTAAAGAAGGGTTTACACAAGCTCCTGAAGTCATGGCAGCACCATCAGTAACGAATACATTTAATGCATCCCATACTTGGTTGTTTTCATTTAATACAGAAGTTTTAGGATCTCTACCCATACGAGCAGTTCCCATTTCGTGGATACCTTGACCGAATCCGTAATCGCTTTCATAGGTGTTTACATTCGTAACCCCAATTTTTTCAAGCATTTCCTTCATCTCCTCTTTCATGTCAAGACGCATTTTCTTCTCATTATCTTTAATTTCAACATCCATATCTAAAACTGGTAATCCCCATTTATCTTTTACCGTTTTACTTAAGGATATTTTATTCTCATGATAAGGTAGAATTTCACCAAATGCTGTAAATCCAATATTCCATGATCCAGGCTCACAGATTGCATCTTTCCATGCACCACCTACGCCCATCTCTGCCACTTCACCACCGAAACGGCCTCTATTAGCACCACCTTGGTATCCGAAACCACGTACGTAATCGCGTTTTTTAGTATCTCCATCTACGTTTACAAAACGAGGAACATATAATCCTGTAGGACGACGACCATACATATAGCTGTCTTCGTATCCTTCTACAGTACCTCCTGCTCCTAAGCGGAAATGGTGATCCATTACATTATGTCCTAATTCACCAGAGCTTGATCCTAAACCACCTTCCCAAACATCGGTAGCAGAATTCATTAATACCCATGTCGAGTTGAATGAAGACGCACATACAAAGATGACTTTAGCGAAGAATTCATAGGTTTGGTTTGTTTCCGCATCGATAATTTCTACACCTTTTGCTTTCTTAGTATCTTTATCGTAGATAATTTTAGTTACGATAGAGAAAGGACGTAAAGTTAAGTTACCTGTCGCTACAGCAGCTGGTAATGTCGCTGACTGTGTGGAGAAGTACGCTCCAAAGTTACAGCCTAACCAGCATTGATTCTGATATTGACAGTTCACCCGGTTATGGTGAGGAACAGTAATATTAGCTGTTCTTCCCATAATAAAGTGGCGCTTGCCACCGTATTCTTTTTTCAAACGAGCCGTTAAGTCTTTTTCTACGATATTCATTTCCATAGCTGGCATAAAATCACCATCAGGAAGAATATCAATACCATCTCTATTTCCTGAGATACCTGCAAATTTCTCTGCATAGCTATACCAAGGAGCGATATCTTTATAACGGATAGGCCAATCTACACCATGCCCATCTTTTAAGTTTGCTTCAAAGTCTAAATCTGAAAAACGGTAAGATTGACGACCCCACATTAATGATCGACCACCTACATGGTAACCGCGGAACCAGTCGAAACGTTTCGTTTCCGTATAGGGACTCTCTTTTTCATTGACCCAGAAATCTAAGTTTTTTTCATTTAAAGGATAATCACGACTTAATACAGGATAGTCTTTAATCATTTCCTGTGTACGTCCTCCTCTATGCGGAAAATCCCATGGATTTTTATTCGGAGCTGTATAATCTTTAACATGCTCCACATTTCTCCCGCGCTCTAATACGATAGTCTTCAGACCTTTTTCTGTAAGCTCTTTTGCAGCCCATCCCCCAGAAATTCCAGATCCAATAACGATTGCATCGTAAGTATTCTCTGCCATCTTAAATAGGTTTAATTATTAGTTTCTAATTTATTTTCAACACCAACTTTTTCGTCTTTAAAGAAGATCATAAAAATGACCATAACAACGACAGCTATACCTGCAGGAATAATCCAAGTGCTATTCCAGAAAGCTGCTAAATCTGTTGTTTTTAAATCGCTGTATTTCTCAGCTACAAATCCTGCTACCCAGAATCCAATTAATTGACCTACCCCATAAGTGGCCAATGTAATTAATCCCTGTGCAGCATTTTTATATTTTTTACCCGCTTTACTATCTGTATAAATCTGACCAGATACAAAGAAAAAGTCATAACAAATACCATGTAAAGCAATACCGATAATTAGCATAAAGGAAGCTTCTGAAGCATTTCCATAGGCAAATAGTAAATAACGTACTGCCCAAGCAAGCATACCTACTAAAATGGTCTTTTTAAAACCAAATTTAGAGAAAAACAATGGTAATGCTAATAAGAATAATACTTCGGAAACCTGACCTATTGTCATTTTTCCTGTAGGGTTTTCTAATCCTATTTCCGAAAGGAATAAATTCGCATTTTGATAATAAAATGCCAATGGGATACAGATTAAAATAGAAGAAACAAAAAATACTAAGAAGTTTTTGTCCTTTAATAACTTAATCGCATCTAAGCCTAAAATCTCTGAAATACTTGCTTTCTCTGCATTTTCAACTTTTACAGGAGGCGTTTTAGGTAAGGTAAAGCTAAATAATCCCAATACTAAAGAACCGATAGATCCCATAAGGAATGTATTTTTTAATAAACCTTCTCCAGCATCCCATTTGAAAAGATAAGAAATGGCTAATCCCGCAGTAATCCATCCTATAGTTCCCCAAATACGGATACTCGAAAATTGCTTTTCAGGATTGGTTAATTGTCGGAATGAAATGGAATTCACTAATGATAAGGTAGGCATATACAGAATCATATACACCAAGACATACGGATAGAATACTGTAATATCCGAAGCATGATACATCTGATACATTAATACAGCTCCAATAATATGGAGAATACCCAAGATACGTTCTGCATTAAAATAACGATCGGCAATCATACCAATAATAAAAGGTGCTATGATTGCTCCCCAGGACTGTGTGGAGAACACATTGGCAATTTCTAAACCTGAAGCCTTTAAATGTTGGCTTAAGAATGTCCCTAAGGTAACAAACCAAGATCCCCACACGAAAAACTCGAGGAACATCATAAAGGACAGTTTTAACTTAATTGTTGAATTCATAAATAATATAGGTTACAAAATTTTTCATGGTTAAAGGCTAGCAAATTAATAAAAATAATCTAATTGTGAAATTTACACTAACAAAAAATTAAACAAGAAAATTATCTACTTCTCTATAAGCTTGAATTAATTTTACTTCCCCCTCTTTCCCGTCTACAGATTTCCCATGTTCCATACCCATTACGCCTTTATAACCTTTCTGGTGTATATATTTGAAAACATTCTTATAATTTATCTCCCCTGTAGTAGGCTCTTTTCTACCTGGATTATCCCCTATCTGTATATAGGCAATTTCATCCCAGCAGCGCTCCATATTCTTAATCAATTCCCCTTCAGTACGTTGCATATGATAGATATCATATAAAATCTTACAGGAAGGACTTTGAACAGCCTTGCAGACAGCATAAGTTTCATGTGTCTGTTGTAAAAATAAGTCCGGAGTATCTGAAAGTGTCTCTAATACCATCACCAGCTGATGAGGTTCAAAGATTTCCGCTCCTCTACGCATGGCATCTATAATATTGGCAAACTGATTTCCCCAAGGCAGATTCCGCTCATAAAATCCAGGCACTACAGTAAGCCATTTGGCATTACACCACTTGGCCGCTTCTACAGATGCTTTACAAGTTTTTACAAAATGATCGACAAACTCCGCTTTTCCCGTAGCTAAGGAGGTCATCCAATTCTGTCCGCCGTCGACAACAAAAACGCCCATGCGCATATCTAATTTTTCCAATAGATTCCCAATACTCTTCTGCTCCTCCAAGGGACGTGCTAAAAAGCCATTATCCTCAATAGATCGAAACCCATGCTCATGATAAAAGCGAATTTCATCTAAAAAGCTATTTCCAGCATGGTACTTAAATAGACCCTGATGTGGAGCATAATCCAGATTAAACGTCTTATTACTTAATTTATTTTGTGTTTTGCTCTGTGCTTGCGCGGAGGACATGGCTAAGCCAGATCCTGCCACTAATAAAGAAGCATCACGTAAAAATTCAATTCTATTCATCGGTTTAGTTGGTTAGTTATTTTTTAAAAGTCTTGAAAATCCTTTCGAGTGAATTTCTCGAAAAGCCCCTTTTTCATCTTTATAGACTATATAAACTTCAATTTTTTTTCTCTTATTTGCAAATTTTATTGCTTCCTCAGGTGTTAAAGACATAAAATAATTGTCCAAAGCATCGGCCTCCATGGCAGATTCGGCATAAACGCTTGCCGAAATTATTGATGTAACAAATGTGTGTCCTGTGAATGGGTTTATATGATGTGTAACTTTTTCTCCATTATTGATATAATATTTATCAAAATTACCCGCCGTAGTCAGTGCTGCATTCTCCAGAAATACATAGTCTTTTTTTAAATTATATACCCCATGATCTAGATAAGGCCGCTCTATACCAACCAAAAATTTCTCCCTTCCGGGTTTTGTACCTTTGGATCGCATCTCCCCGCCCAACTCTATCATAAAATTCGCCAAGCCCTGCTCGCTTAAGTAATCTGCTATCACATCTACACTATAGCCTTGAGCAATTCCATTGACATCAATCTGAACTCCAGCTTTTAATTTGTACAAGCTATCATTAGCGAGTTTCAAATACTTCATCCCTATATAAGGCATGATATCCGCAATAGCTTTTTCATCTGGGAGTTCCTTAATACGCTTCGGCCCAAAACCCCAAGCTTGAACTAAAGGAGCTACGGTCAGGTCAAATCGACCCTGCGTCTGCTCATGCATTTGAAATGCATAATCCATAACATGCTTAAAATGCCTGTCCATAAGAATGCTGGAAGTCTCCGCCCGATTAAAAACTGATATCAACGAATTCGGCTTATATATAGACATCGATAAATCAATTTCATGTAATATACTATCTATCGAAGTCTGTCTGACGCATTCAAAAGCATGATAATAGACCAATTGATAGGACGTTCCTTGCGCAAAACCATTCAACACAAACCTTTGCTGTAAGGATTTAGCATGTACAGAAAAGCTAAAAAGCAGGAGTATGATAGCGATATATATACTCCTACAATTCATTAAATATATTTTTTAACATCTTGACCAGGAACAGCTACAGGATAAAATCCATCGGCATTAGGTAAAATTTTGGGTTGAGCATCCCAAGCAAAATTTGTTGGCATTAAATCTATTTCCGATTGAATCGCATCTTCCCATTTAATAACTTTACCTGTATAACAAGCAATACGGCCAATAATACCGGTTAATGTACTATGAGCACCATATTCTGCATTATCAAATTTATATTCCCCTTTAGAAATCGCTTCAAAAAGTTCCTTATGCTCCTGCTGATATGGATTTGGATTTCCTTTGGGATTATGTTTATAGATTTCTTTTCCTTGGTGATCCCATAAAATTGCCGAACCATTTGCCGAAAGATAAGCTCGGCCTTTGGTGGCCTGAAATTGCTCATCAACACGATTTGAAATGCCTTCAAAATGTCTACACTGACTATAGACTACAGATCCATCTTGATAAGTCAGCTCTAAAGCAAAATTATCATAAATCTCTCCATACTCTTTACCTGTACGATGCGCCCGACTACCGGTCCCTTGAATAGAAATAGGAACTTGCTTTTTAACCCAATTCGCGATATCAATATTATGCACATGTTGCTCTACAATATGATCCCCACATAACCAATTAAAATAATACCAGTTTCTCATCTGGTACTCCATTTCAGTCTGTCCAGGTTTTCTCTCCCTAACCCATACACCACCGGAATTCCAGTATACCTGACCGGAGACAACATCTCCAATAGCGCCATCGTGAATTCGCTGAATCGCTTCTCTATAATTCGCTTGATAACGTCTTTGAAGACCCACCACGACATTTAATTTTTTCTTTTTAGCCACTTCCGCTGCAGCAAGCACCTTTCGGATACCCGGGATATCCACAGCTACGGGTTTCTCCATAAATACATGTTTGCCTTGTTGGACAGCCTCCTCAAAATGAATCGGTCTAAAGCCTGGAGGGCTCGCTAGAATAACGACATCAGCTTCCTTAATCGCTGCTTTATACGCATCAAATCCCACATACTTTCGGGAATCAGTCACATCAATCTTATCCCCCCATTTTTCTTTTAAGGTCGCATAGGTACTATCTAAGTTATCTTTAAAAGCATCGGCCAAGGCTACAATTTTTATATTAAAGCCCGAGTTTAATGCATCAAAAGCAGCTCCACTTCCGCGACCTCCACATCCTATTACAGCTACTTTAATGGTATCTGCTCCAGCAGCATATACCGATTGAAAAGGCATAGATGACAGCATTGCTCCCCCAGCAACTGCCGCAGATGTCTTTATAAAATCCCGACGTTCGATATTGATCATAATTTAAAGGTTAATAAGTTAGGTTAGAATAATTTATAATTGGTTGTTTTTTATTTTAGAAATCTTTAATGACAGCTTTATCATAATATGCCTTAATTTCTTCTGGTGAAGGAGCTACTGCAGGTCTGACCAGACGCATTCCTATAAAGGGAGCTTCAGGAAACCACCAATTACTTTTTGGCACCTGTGGATCTAATTGTTTCCAAAACGGGTCAGAGGGCATACGCGCAGCAGCACGTAAGGCATCTGCATCACTTTCAAAAGATCCTCCTTTCACCGTATTGGCATATAACTTCGTCGGAACTAAGACCGGATTATCGGCTACTTTTCCTTCGAATTGCTTATAATATTCTGGATCATACTGATCGTAAGTCCATTCTGCCACATTCCCATGCATATCATAAAGACCCCAGGCATTTGGTTTTTTAAGCCCTACTGGATGGGTAGTCTGCTCGGAATTTTCTTCATACCAAGCATAATCTCCCAGCATGGAGGCATCATCCCCAAAGGAATATGCTGTCTGACTGCCTGCGCGACAAGCATACTCCCATTCCGCCTCGGTAGGTAAACGATAGAATATGCCGGTACGGGAATATAACCATTTACAAAATTGAATGGCATTATATTGAGTCATCGCAAGCGCGGGCTTACCATCTTTTCCCATCCCAAAAGTCATATCTAAATAAGGTTTAGTCGGGCGGCTTACGGCATCTACATCTGCAGGTATTAATCCGTCAATGCTTTGAGTAACTTCGTAGTCTTTATATAAGAAAGGTTCGAAAAGATTCCAAGTAACCTCATAGGTGCCGATCCAAAAGGGATCAATTTTCACTTGATGTACGGGTTTTTCATCCGCCTCATTGGAAGTTTGACTGCCTCTTTGATATTGTCCACCTGCTATGGCTGTCATTGGAAAAGAAAGTTTGGTACCCGTTATGGTTTGGCTATAATCTTCAAATTTCTGCTGTGCCAATGAACATGAACTCGCCATTAGCATAACAGCTATTAAATTTTTTCGCATTATACTTTTCTAATTTAGTTGAATTGGTGATTAAATATACTTTGAAAAAAATCAAATTCCAACAAAATCAGTGTAGAATTTTGAATACATTCCGAAATGGGTATAAATTGACTTTTAATAAGTTAGACTAAAAAGCTCAATCGATTAGCGGTATCAAATTCTAAAGGTAAGTCCAGTGGTCATACATCCTTATTGTTTATATAAGATAGGTGGTCAACTACAATATTGAAAATTAGATGCAATTTTGACGAAATAAAAACACTAGACCTGAAAGTAAATTCTATTTTTGCCATTCATTATTTCCTTAGGCCTAATTATTGCATTTGGAGAAAATAATTAACTCATAGTTTTATGCATCGAATAAAAATTGTTTTTACTTTTATCTTTATACTTTTTAGCGGGCTGCTCTTCAGTCAGACCAACTCCGATTCTACCTTCCGTCAGAAATTAAAAAAAAGAATTCTATTTGAATTTGAAGAGGAATATGGTGGAATTATTTCCAATAAAGATGCTAGAGAAACAACATTTAAAGATGCTACTTATAATGGGGTCAATTTTAGAATTGGCTGGCAGACACAAAAATCCGACGATATATACCATCAGTTATATAACTACCCTGTCTATGGAATTGGGGTATATAGCAGTACCTTTAATGTAGAAAATGTAGGTTCCCCCTATGCGGTATATGGATTTGTTCAAGTTCCTATTAAACCGAAAGAATTGAGCAAATGGTCCTATGACTATCGCATATCTTTGGGACTATCTGGAAACTTTAAACCCTTCGATGCCGAAACAAATCCGGTCAACATCGTAATAGGTACTAAAAATAATGTTTTTATCGACTTAGGTATCCGAGCAGCCTACCGTATTACGCCAAAATTTAAGGCTGGTGTAGGTTTAGCGTTTCACCATTTTTCCAATGGCGCCATGCGCTTACCGAATAAGGGGATTAACCTAATTCCATTAACAGCATCGATTACCTACATCCCATTCCCAGATCAATTGGATAAGAGTAAGGTGGAAGTCCCTCCTGTTCCAGAACAAGTATTTTACCACTTTAATGTAGCCGCAGGTGCGAAGCAGGTAAATAGAAATATGCAGAAACGATATTTTAAATCGACGATTTCTGCCTATGCTTCTAAACACGTCTCTCATAAATGGCGGATTGGTGGAGGTTTAGACCTTTTCTATTCCGAGTCGGGTTCGGATGATGAAATTGCAGGAGAAGATTCCGGAAAGTTATCCTCTAAATTATCTGGAGGTCCTGCTTTATATATCGCCCATGTGTTAAATAAGAATCTAATCCTGAATGGAAATATTGGAGCTTATGTACATAGACAAAATTTCAATGGAGAAACTCAATTAATCTATCTGCGCGCTGGAGCCAGATATTATGTATACAAAAATTTAAATGCTGGAGTCTCGATAAAAGCACATATGGGGAAAGCAGATTATATAGAATGGTCACTTGGATATACCCTCAATAGAGACAAATAAAAAAAAGCCTACTGCATACAGTAGGCTTTTTTTTATAGTAATATTTTTCTGCTAATCTCTCTATCTATGGTAATATATCCCGGATAATAGATGGTCTTCCCTCCTATATTTAAGGAAGGTTTAATTTTAATATTAAACATCCCTTTGGCATCCTTACCTTTAGAACCGGTAAAGAATCCATTGACCTCCTTATCCGAAAGCAACTTATAGATATTTGCTGATATTTTCACAGGAACTACCATTGATTCTCCGGGTTGTAAATCAATCTTCTGATTGACTACACCTTCAGCAAAATCCTTCCCTTGGAAACCAATAATATACTGAAATTGATTAATAGCTGCCGGTTTCATCGTCGTATTATCAATCTTCAGATTAACAACGGCATCCAAAGGCACATCAGCACGCAATAAATTTAGAGCTATACTAGGTACAGCATTTAAATTAATGCCATCCTCACCGATTAATCTATTCCATGAGTTTCCAGCTATAGAAACCTGCTCTACAGATTGTAAATCAAATCTACATTTGCCTAAATTTTCAATTAAAGCTTTTTGGCGCGAGATGCCACAGCTGGAAAAAAATAAACAAAGGAGAGCTACACTTAGTAATTTGATATGTTTCATTATTATCGTATTATCGACCAAAGTTATACAAAATACCCAAAGAAAATATAGGGTGTCCTGCCTTTAAAAAATCATTATTAACCAATCCAAAATTCATACCTGTTGTATATTGTACTTGTAAAAACCGATTTAAGCCCATTCTAGTATAAAAAACAGGTTCAATAAAGATATTATTTTCATTAGGAGCGGCTTGAGCATTTAATTTAAAGTCTTTCATTTGAACCTGACTTAACCTTAAAATCGTTCCATAATTTAACTCATTCTCCTCCCCGAATATTTTTATTTTTTTTCTTCTGGTACTCGAATAATTTACCTGAACAAATATTTTAGAGAAATTTGCAAGCTGGTCCTCCACCAGTTCATAGCCTGTAGTCGAGGATCTGAGCTCCTGTTGATTGAACTTCCCTAGACCATAACCCGCATATACCTCAAAAACACGCTTCTTATGCTCTCCAAAAGCTGTAAAATAACCTAAACCCACCTCAGCCATCTGCTGTTTATAAAAATCATTTCCATCATCTTTGCTAATCGTCGAAGCATTGGCAATAACAGCCATATGATCTGTTACAGCTACACCTGCATTCGCAGAAATATTGCCTCGTAAATTTAAATGTCCCGAGACATACATTTCTCCTTGAGACCGGAACATAGGTGCGGCAGGAACATTAGGACTATACAAAGAACTACAACTTCCTAAACTTAATACAATTACAGCAGCATATAGAAGTGAGGGCAGATATTTTTTCAGCATGATTATATAATATAAACCTAAAAGATTTCGGAAGCTAAATTCCTTAAAAAATCTGTATGGTTTTAAATTTTAACATTTTTTAATGCTTCTAACTAAAATAGTGCCTAAATTAAAAAAAAATAAAATCTACTATTTTAGTAGATTTTATTTTGTATTCTAATATTTATGATTTATCTTTGAAATGTATTCAGAATCGTTAAGACGGTACCAACCGAGTGTAGACACCACGGTGGTAATTTAATACGGGTTTTTAACCACAAAAAACGTTCGGCAACGACTCCAAAAACCCTTTAAATTTCTGACTACAATAAACTTTTAAATTTATTTTGTATGTCAAATCTACCTTCAGATCACCCAAAATATTGGGAATATCATCATAATTTTCAAGAGCTTTCCGACGAAAGGTTAATTGTAGTATTTCAATATGAGCTGACACATCCTGGATTTTTCGAACATCGCAATTATTATATTGCAGCATTAAAAGATGAGCTTAGCGCACGCGGCTACAGTCTATCTCAGAATTTAGAGAAAGCTAGAAAATGGCAGCAGGAAAATTAGCCTATTGATGGATTAAACTATAAAGAGCAAAGGTTCCTAACCAATGAGATCCCATATAATCATCGTTTTGAATATGATGGATAGAAAATTCCAGGTGCTTATGTGCTATCTTTCGGAGGTGCTGCAGTTCGGGTAACTGTTTGGCTAAGCCATTCAAGCAGGTAGCTCTAGAAAAGTTTAATCCATCTAAATGAACAAGCTTTCCATCAGTACGATCCTTTATAAGAGCTGGTTCTAGATTGAAATCAGGCTTAAACAGCTGAGGCATAAAATCCTTTAGCCAGCTTCGGAACTCCTTTTCTTCCAATACTTTGCTCATAAATAGAGCTTGTTCTAAACCTGGAGAAAGAAAGTCATAACCGGAGGGCTCATAATCTAAATTATACTGAACATCTTTTTCGAAAAGTCTTTTTCCATTTTCGATAAGCACCTGCTCCAGTTTCTCATGTTTCACAAATCGAGCATAATCTAAACTCAGATTTAAGGAAAAGGCAGAATTATCATGCTGCCCAGCACGGATAGGATATACTAATTTAGGTAGGTAGCTGATATAACGGGATTCTAAAAGATCCGCTAATGGCTGTAAAGTTATAGCCCAACGGCTGGCATCAGCATCATTCCAATTTAATAATTCATATTGCAATTGAAATAACCAAGCCCAACCATAGGTGCGCTCAAAAGACAGGTTATTTTCGTCATTAAAAAAAGCAATCTCCTGTTGCACATGCTCCGGAGTAATATGCTTATTTAAAACAGCTCGAATTTTATGGTCTGCATCGAGTTGAGGAAATTCTTTTAATAAACGTACGATAGACCAATATCCATGTACTGCAGAGTGCCAGTCAAAACATCCGTAAAAAACAGGTCGTAATTCCTTTGGACCTTTTAAATCCTTTTCGGAACCTAAAATCTGCCCCAACTTATTCGGGTATTCTATTTCTAGACAATGGGTAGGCAATTCAAAAATCTTTTTAGCCTGTGCTGCATCTAAAACCAAGGGCTCTGTTTCCGAAGTCTTAGTATTGTTAGAGGAATTATCAGATCCTGGCTGGCAGGATTGAACGGCATATGCAAGGCCTAATATCAGAAGGAATTTTAATTTCATAATTCTTCGGTTTGACCAAAGATAAGGAAATGAGCCTTAATCCAATACGTAGGAATCTGCTTTTTTTAAGGGCGCTTGAGGAATGCCAGCCTGTTCGAAGATCGAATATTCTATATTTCTACATAAACTATTTAAGGCTAAATCATTTTCTTCTTCCCCAAAAGGTTCTCCAATTTCAGCGACAATAGCATCTAAACATATAAAAGTATAGGCTATAAAAACAACTAAAAATGGCATAATAGCTCCTACGGTATCTAAGAGACCAAAGGGCAAGAGAAAACAGTAAATATAAACAGTCCGATGTAATAAAATATGATATGGATAAGGAACAGGCGTATTTTTAATTCGCTCACAACCTCCAATAATATGGGATAGTTTATTTAAAGATTCGTCCAAGGCATGCCATAGAATAGAATCTATACGACCTTGCTGATGCCATTGCTTGAGCATGCTGCCCATATCATCTAAAATCGCGATGGGCCTAAATACTTTGGTAGAAATGGATAGACACTGCTCCTCTAGAAGTAGACGTTGTATCTGTTCCATCCCTTTCTTATCCCGCAATTGATAATTAAGTGCCCAGCAGCTTGCTGCAATCATTTTGACAAAATGAGACTTGTCTTGCTGTCCTTCAACTAAAGTTAAAACCTGTCTCGTTAATGATCGGGTATCAATAACCATCGCCCCCCATAATTTCCGGCCTTCCCAGAATCTGTCATAGGATGCATTATTCAGAAAGCCTAGAAATATCGCTAAGGCGACTCCCATAAGGGTAAAAATTGCTGGATTAAGGCGTATTTTAAAGGTATAAATCTGCCCATGAAAATAATATACCAGAACGGAAAATAGAAATAGAATACTCAATTGAGGAATGACTCTTCGAATGACGGAACCTTTCCATACCCAAAGCATTTTAAACCAGTTTTCTCGTTCTCTTATAATCATAGTGATTAAGTTTTAACAAAGGTATAGAATTTAAAATAAAGTCTGATATGCGTTAAAATAAAAAAAGGTTGACTTTTCAGTCAACCTTTTTTTATTTTCCTTATTTCTGAGGAATTCGTTTTAATATTTCTAAAACGAATTTCCAATATTTCTGTACCGAAGAGATGGACACTCGTTCATCTGGAGAGTGGGCGCCTAAAATAGTCGGTCCAAAGGAGATCATATCCATTCCTGGATAATTTGTGCCTAAGATACCACATTCTAAACCCGCATGACAAGCTACCACATGTGGCTTTGAAGCATGCTGTTCTTCATAAATTTGCGTTAATAGATCTAAAATTTCTGAATCCGCATTCGGAGTCCATCCCGGATAAGCTCCAGAAAGTTCTACTTCAAAACCTGCTAATTCAAAAGTGGAAGTTAATGCATTAGCCAAATCTGTTTTAGAAGATTCCACAGAGGAACGTGTCAGACATTGGATTAAAATTTCTCCAGCTTTCACGACCACTTTCGCCACATTATTGGAAGTTTCCACTAAATCCTCAAAATCTGCAGATACTTTATAAACGCCATTATGAGCCGCATAAATAGCGCGAATAAATTGTTTCTGATCCTCAATCGGTAAAATAGTTGTCGGCACAGAAGTTAACTTTTCGAATACAATCTTCATCTGTGGATCTGTCGTACGGTATTCCGCCAAAATCTCTTCAACTAAGGAAGCCATATCCTCTTCAAATGACTCTTCATAATCATTGGATATAATAACTTTTGCTACAGACTCCCGTGGAATAGCATTCCGCAATGAGCCTCCTTCAATTTCTGAAATTTGTAAACCAAAATTATCAAAAGACTTATACAATAGACGGTTCATAATTTTATTTGCATTGGCAAATCCTTTATGAATCTCAATTCCGGAGTGACCTCCATGTAATCCTTTAACTTCAATTTGATATCCAATAGCTCCAGCAGGACTAATTTCTGCAGTATATGATTTTGTGGCTGTTACATCTACCCCACCTGCACATCCAATATCTATATGATCATCTTCCTCAGTATCTAGGTTTAATAATATCTCTCCAGAAAGCATGCCTCCTTGAAGACCTAGAGCACCAGTCATACCCGTTTCCTCATCAATCGTAAATAAGGCCTCAATGGCAGGATGTTCTATATCTGTAGCCCCTAAGATGGTCATAATCGTCGCCACACCAATTCCATTATCAGCTCCTAAGGTCGTTCCTTTAGCACGCACCCAATCGGCATCGATATACATATCTATCCCTTGGGTATCGAAATCAAAAATGGTATCATTATTCTTTTGGTGAACCATATCTAAGTGTGATTGAATAACAATCGTCTTACGGTCTTCCATACCTGGCGTTGCTGCCTTTTTGATAATCACATTTCCAACATGATCTTTTATGGTTTCTAAACCTAATTTAGCCCCAAAATCCAACATAAAAGCAATCACACGCTCTTCCTTTTTGGAGGCGCGAGGGACAGCATTTAAATCAGAAAAATTTTTCCAAAGTGCTTTTGGTTCTATATTTGATAAACTTCCTGTTGACATAAAATCTATTTTTAGTTCTGCGCAAAGTTAGCCCTATTTTAGCGATAATCCTCGTTTTAGGGCAAACAAAAAAAACAATTATTCATATTTATATGTTGATTCATTAAACACAATCTGATACAAATATGGATTATAGACCAGTAAAAGTTGTCCGAAAAGGTATCTACTTTAGGCCAGATTCCACCCGGGTACTAGCCCGATTTTTCGCCTTAGGCGATGAGCGCAGCATAAAAATTATCAAAAGAATTCTAAATCTCTCGGAAGAAGAGGTCCAAATTACGTTAAATCAGGTTCTGAGAAGTTATACCAAACGACATCGTAGCATCAGCCAGATTTTTGAGAAAAATTTCGACCGGAT
>DAIQRP010000232.1:0-2256 GCA_036786125.1 Sphingobacterium sp. | reverse complement strand
GTCAAAGTTCTTCCGAAGTTTTTGAAGTGGCTTTAGACTCTATAGAAATAGATCTAAAAACTAAGAAGGTTTCTTATACATCCCATAAGACCATAGATTCAAGCCCCTTTCAACATGTTGGTTTTACATATTCGTACTCAGCATGGGATAGGTTGAAAAAACTGCTGGATGCCAATAATCCGATTGCCGTGGAGCATAGCTCTATGGGGGGAAGTATAAACCCTGCTATATATTTGGATAATGAGAATATAAGTATGGATGAATATGCGGTACAAGATGGTAATTGGAAGCCTGCATCTGCTACTTTAGACGATAAAACCCTGTCTTTTGAATTTCCATTAGGACATTATAATATGGCCGATTATATCTTTTTTTCTATACAATATAAATTAAAATGATTACTAGAATCCTGATCTATATCGCTCTGATTTCGAGTTGTATGCCGGTATATGGTCAACAAAACCTGAGCCCCCTTCCACATCCGGAGGGGGCTCTTCATAACAGCCTTCCAAATGGCTTAAGCTATATCCTACATCCAGGTACAGGAAATAAAACTGAATTTCGCTTGCTTATTCATGCCGGCTCTGTACAGGAAACTGAAGCTGAGCGTGGTGTAGCGCATTTCTTAGAGCATTTGGTATTTAATCATACCCAAGATTTTCCGGATGGAAAGCTGATTGATACACTACGTTCCTTAGGATATCGGTTTGGGAGAGATATCAATGCTTATACCAGTTACGATCGGACAGTCTATGAACTTTCCATATTGGATCGGAACCTACAATCTTTAGCCCTCAACCTGCTTAAGAATATCCTTGCCAAGGTGGAATTTAGACAAGCTGATGTCGAGAAAGAACGTCAGATTATAATTCAGGAAATCCGGGACTTTTCTCCGAACAATCCATTTTCCGAAGAAAAACTAGAAGGGTCCATCTATAGCAACCGTATTCCAATAGCTTCTGAAAAGGATGTGTATAAGCTGCAACTTAAGGAGCTTCAGCATTTTTATAAGCAATGGTACAGCGCCGAAATGGCCACCCTAATTGTTACCGGAGATTTCGATGTAAATCAAATGGAATCTGAAATTCGTCGACTCTATCAAGAGCTCCCTGGAAGCGGAAAGCGTGAGAAACGCCAAAATATGGATAGTTTTCATCCTGATTTTCAGCATCAACATACACAAATTCAAACGGAGCATTTAAGCTTAAATACCTTAGAACGTATTCAATTTGCGGATACAAAACCACTGCTATATACAGCGGACTTTAAAGCTCAAATCATAGAGGAACTCTATCAGTCTTACCTTTTATCTCAAATAGCAAGAAGCAGCAATCAGGTTCATTATTCCAATATATGGTATCTGCCTCATCAAGTTGAACATAGTTTGGAGTGGAAAGCTTCTTCTAAAGAAGAATTATTATCTCAGCTTTCCTTAAGCGCCTCCATGATAGGAACGCTTCGAGATCAGCCTATTCATAAAGCTGAGCTCGATTTGCTGAAAGAAGCCTATCTAAAAAAAATCGCTAATTTAAATTCTAATATTTCTGCCAGCAGTTTAGCAAATCATTATATAGATGAGGCCGCAGTAGCTTATACCTATTTAGACCCCTCCTATCGTCATCAGCTTTCTAAGCTACTCATGCCAGAAATTAGCATCGACGATATTCAAGAAATGCATCAAAAAATATGGTTTGACAATCCGCAGAAAACAAAATTTTTATTTCAGCGTCAAGCCCTAAATACAGATTCCCTCTCGCGCTATTCATTAGATTCAGCCTGGAATGCAGGGATCCAACAGCCCTTGGTATTTATTGATAAACAGGATCAGCCTACCAAAACAGATGAACAGCAGCTGTATACCTGGGAGATGCTTCCAGAAATCCCATTTGACCCGCAGGTTAGCATTATTCAAGAAAAGTACTTTTCTGATCTGCAGCTAACAGAAATCACTCTGAGTAATGGCATTCGCGTAGCCATTAAACCTACCACTAATCCGCGTGATCCTATTGTATATTCTTATGTCCGTCGAGGAGGCCTTCATCTGCTGCCAGATTCCTTATATGATTATCTGCAAGATGCCAACTATTTTATTGGAGAATCCTGGATCAATGGGCTTAGCGCAGCAGAGTCCCGAGAGTTTGAAAGTCAACTCGAAATTTCATCCTTAATCAGTCTGACAGATGAAAATCTAATCGTCAATATCTCCAATACTTCGGCACATCTGGAAGATGTATTTCAGTGGATGTATAGAAGGTT
>DAIQRP010000030.1:21710-28549 GCA_036786125.1 Sphingobacterium sp. | reverse complement strand
AGGTGATGCGTCCAGATTCATATAAACGTTGAGCGACCTGCATGGTTCTAGCTACAGAGA
The DNA here is from genome assembly GCA_036786125.1 of Sphingobacterium sp. Lineage (GTDB taxonomy): Bacteria > Bacteroidota > Bacteroidia > Sphingobacteriales > Sphingobacteriaceae > Sphingobacterium. Next base: position 28,489 of record DAIQRP010000030.1, on the reverse strand, counting down.
AACCTAATTTCCGACTCGCTTCCTGCTGTAAGGTCGAGGTGGTAAATGGAGCCGAAGGCGAGCGTTTCGCGGGTTTCGTCTCGAGGCTACGCACCTTAAATTCGGCCTCTTGACAATCTGCTAAAAATTGATGTGCATCCTCTACTTTAGGAAAACGATGTGGCAATTCAGCTTTAACCGTTTCTCTGGCATTTCCAGTAGAGAATATAGCGACAATTTTAAAAGAAGCTTCCGCTTCAAATTTATTTATTTCGCGCTCCCGTTCGACAATAAGACGAACAGCAACAGACTGTACACGACCAGCCGAAAGAGAGGGTTTTACTTTTCTCCATAAAACCGGAGAAAGTTCAAATCCTACCAGGCGATCTAAAACACGTCTGGCCTGTTGTGCATTTACTAAATTATAATCGATTCCTCTAGGGGATTCTATAGCTTTTAAAATTGCGGGTTTCGTGATTTCATGGAAGACTATACGTTTGGTGTTTTCATCTTTCAATCCTAAAGTATCAAATAAGTGCCAGGAGATTGCTTCCCCCTCCCGGTCCTCATCGGAGGCTAACCATACCGTTTCGGCTTGTTTGGCTAATTTCTTTAACTCACTGACTACAGCTTTTTTATCTGCAGGAACTTCATACTTTTGTTGAAAATCCTTCTCAGTATCAATAGCGTCGTCCGTTTTAACTAAATCCCTAATATGCCCATAACTAGACTTCACCAAAAAGTCTTTACCTAAATATCCTTCTATTGTTTTAGCTTTCGCTGGAGACTCTACGATGAGTAAATTTTTAGCCATTTATCTTTATGATTTGTGCAAATAAAAGTATTTCTTGAGGGAAAGACAATAAATATTGTTAAATAAATACAATAAAAATGAAATTGCCTTTCCGAATTTTATTGTAAAAAGATTATATCGAGCAGATAGAATACCGCAAAAACTACTGAGGCTATGCCATTTGTCGTCATAAAGGCACGATCAACTCGACTTAAATCCGTAGGACTTACAATACGGTGTTGGTAAATTAATAAAAATCCGTAAAAAATTACGCCAATATAATAAAACCAACTTACATGCATAAAAAATGCAGGTAATAAAACAAAAATAAAAGAGCAGATATGTAAAACCGTGGATACATTTAATGCTCTTCTTCCACCTAATAAAGCGGGAATAGAGTTTAACTTATTTTCCCGATCGAATTCTTCATCTTGTAAGGCATATATAATATCAAAGCCACTGACCCAACATAATACCGAAAGACCAAAAAATATCGGCACGATATTAAAACTTCCCGTCACCGCTAAATACGCGCCTACAGGAGCTAAACCCAAGCCTATACCTAAAACCAGGTGACATAAAGCCGTAATTCTTTTTGTATAGGAATAGAATAAGACGACAAATATGGCTATTGGAGATAGATAAAAACACGTTTTATTTATAAAATAGGTCGCTGCAACAAATAGTACAGCATTTATAATGGTAAATAAAAGTGCCTGTCTTGCAGAAACACGTCCTGCAGGAATATCTCGCATGACCGTCCGCGGGTTAACCGCATCAATATCTCGATCTAAATAACGATTAAATGCCATGGCTGCATTTCTAGCCGTCACCATGCATAGAAGCATTAATAAAAACAAAGACCATTCAAAAGAATAGTCTGTAGTTTTAATCGCTAAAAAGAATCCTATTATAGCAAAGGGCAAGGCAAATATACTGTGCGCAAAAAGTACTAAGGATAGGTATTTTTTCATTTTTACAATTAATTATTCTCCTCTAATTCAGGCATTACAAAACCCGCATTGATTTCATCGATAGTAGCTAGAATCTGATCGCCCCCAGATTTCAACTCTGCTGAAGTTAAAAAACAACGAGGTACCTCTTCAAACCATTCAGATAAAGCTTTTCTAAATTTGGCCATATTCATATCAGACTTTACAGCCGACTGTTTATCCGCTTTAGTAAAGACCAACATAAATGGAAGTCCACACTCCCCTAACCAATAACAAAATTCTAAATCTATCTTTTGAGGCTCTAATCGGCTATCAATTAAAACAAAAATACACTGAAGACTAGGTCTATGTGTTAAATAACGACGGATAAATTTTTCCCATGCCTCCCGATTTGTTTTGGAGGTTTTAGCAAAACCATAACCTGGAAGATCGACAAGATACCAATCATCATTCACTATAAAGTGATTGATAAGCTGGGTTTTACCGGGTTTTTGAGAAGTCTTGGCCAAGCCTTTCTTTCCGAGCATAGCATTGATTAACGAGGATTTACCAACGTTAGAACGTCCAATAAAGGCATACTCTGGAAGATTTGCTGTAGGCAACTTATCAACACGTGTATTACTACATACAAATTCGGCTTTTCTTATTAACATCTTACAAAGGTAGTATTAATTTACCTTTTGCCAAGCTACTTCCCTCTTTTTGCTCTGTGTAAACTCATAAAATTTACAGGATAAGGAACTTATTTTTTTGTATTTTAGAAAAAAAAATAAGTAAATTACGATTTCAAAAATTAATCTAAATTTAAATTACATGATATCTATACAACATATTATTAAACAATATGCAAATCACCGTGCTTTAGATGATGTATCCATAGAAATTCCACAGGGAAAAATATTTGGATTATTAGGCCCAAATGGGGCTGGAAAAACCTCCTTAATACGAATAATTAATCAAATTACTGCACCCGATTCGGGAATTATCCTCTTTAATGGAGAGCCTCTACAAGCCGGACATATTAGCAAAATAGGATATCTGCCGGAAGAAAGAGGTCTCTATAAAAAGATGGAGATTGGCGAACAGATGCTTTATCTCGCACAGTTGAAAGGGCTGAGCAAGCAAGAGGCTATACACCGCATAAAATATTGGTTTGAAAAATTGGAGATTGAAAGCTGGTGGAATAAGAAAGTCGAAGATTTAAGTAAGGGAATGCAACAAAAAGTGCAATTTGTAGCAACGGTATTACATAAACCCGATCTCATCATCCTTGACGAGCCCTTCTCTGGATTCGATCCCGTTAATGCGAATATTATTAAAGATGAAATATTAGCTTTAAATCGTGAAGGAGCGACGATTATATTCTCTACACACCGTATGGAATCTGTAGAAGAGTTATGTGACCATATTGCCTTAATAAATCAATCGAAAAAGATTTTAGATGGCTCGGTAAAGTCTATTAAAAATCAGTTTAAAACGCAGACTTACCAAATTAATTACCAAGCTATCCCCGGCATTTCAGATACGCTACATCATGCAACCCTCTTTGAGGTACAGTCGCATCATCAAGATGAGGAGGAATCTCAAATTGTGATTAAACTAGCGGATAATATACAGTTAAATGATATTCTCCCTTTCTTTATTTCCAAGGTTCATATTCATCAAATTGTAGAGATTATCCCTACATTCCATGACATCTTTGTGTCTCAAGTAACTCAACATTCCAATCAAAATCTTACTCAACCTAATAACGACCTTATTCCACATGCATAAAATTCTACTAATCATCAAACGTGAATACTTCTCTCGTGTTAAGAAAAAGTCCTTTCTATTAATGACTTTTTTAATCCCTATATTTTTTATTGCGATATATGCCGGAATGTTCTTTCTGATGAAAAAGGGGATTGAAAATAATTTTGCGACCATAACTGTAATTGATCAGGAAGGAACTATTTTCCCAAATCTAGTAAGCAATAAGAATGTCGCTTTTGTTCAATCTACAGCGACCATAGAACAAGAGAAAGAAAAATTAAGCGCTTCCTCCAATGATCAGGAGGCACTTTTAGTCATCCCCCCAAATATCTACGAAACAAATCAAGTGGATCTGCTATCCGCTGGAAAGGCAAATATAAAAACTAAAGTAGTCATTGAGTCTCAATTAGAATCTGTTATACGTAATAAGAAATATGCGGATGCAGGTATCGATAAAATGATTGTACAATCTATCGATCCAAAGATTCAGATTACCGCAAAAGAAGTGTCTGAAGATGGCACAGAAAAAAATGCCAATACTGAAATTGCCATAGGTATAAGTATGGGGTTATCGATATTAATATTTATTTCATTATTACTTTATGGAACACAGGTAATGCGTGGCGTCGTAGAAGAAAAATCCAACCGTATTATAGAGGTGATTATATCTTCTGTAAAACCATTCCAACTGATGATGGGTAAAATTATTGGAATCGGCATGGTCGGACTGACGCAATTTGTCTTATGGATTGTGCTTACCTTTGGATTATTAACGCTGGCGACGACTGTTTTATTTAGTCAGGATACCATGCAGGATGTCACCGCTATGCAACAGGAATTAAATGCGGGTTCTTCCCCAATGAATCAAGCTATAGAAAGGAGCCAACAGAATGATATTTTAGAAGCTATAAACTCCATTAATTTTGCGGAAATTGCCATCTGTTTTATTCTATTTTTCGTAGCTAGTTATCTTATGTATAGTGCCTTATTTGCAGCTGTAGGTTCAGCTGTAGATTCTGAAACTGAAGCAAATCAGTTTAGCATGCCGATTACTATGCCCCTATTAATTACCTATATGCTGTCCTTTGGTCTGATTATGGTCGACCCGCATGGAACGATTTCCACCTGGTTGAGTTTTATTCCACTCACCTCTCCTATAGCGATGTTAGTGCGTATTCCTTTTGGAGTTCCCTTATGGCAGATCATCCTATCCTTATCCTTATTAATCGTAAGTTTTATCTTTACGACTTGGCTAGCTTCGCGTATCTACCGCGTAGGAATTCTAATGTATGGAAAGAAACCTTCCCTAAAAGAACTCATCAAATGGTTTAATTATAAAGGATAATTATCCATTCTAAATAAAAAAGGCTACCCTAGGGTAGCCTTTTTTATATTTAAAAGAGATATTATAATTTCTTAATTCTCATATTTTTAAAGAACACTTCGGAACCATGCCCTAAGAAAGCAATATGTCCTTTTTTATTTAAAAGACCAGGATGGGCTTTGCCATCTAGGGTTCCTTTTTGAATAGCCTCGGTATAGTCGGTATCTAAAATTAGCGTTCCATTTAAGGTGACTTTAATCCGATTTCCCTGCAGCTGAATCTCTTCGGAATTCCATTCACCCAGAGGTTTTAAAAATCCTTTTTTAGCCTGAGCTACCCCATATAGGGACCCATGATACTGATAAGGCTTTAAATCTGAATAGATATCTGCCGTATCATCTAAAACTTGAATTTCCATACCTACATAGGCTGCGTCTCCCGTTAGGGGGCTACGTAGACCAATCCCATTATTGGCTCCTGCAGTTAATTTAAAATCAAAGCGATACACAAAATCAGAATACTCCTCTTTTGTATAGAGGTTTCCACCAAATTTAGCATCTGGATATACCCATAGGTATCCTTCATCCGAAATCCCATAACCTGTAGAACTAGTCCACTGCTCTAAATTAGTTCCATCGAATAACATGGAAAAGCCTTCTTTTTTCTCCTGATTAGACAGGCTAAAAATTTCTTTTCTAGGGATTTCTTTCAGAAAGATATCCCGATAATAGACGGTTGTTCCATGCGCCTGCAGTTCAATCTGCTCGGTAGGGAAAATAGATTGATTGCGATCCCAATAGTTTCCATTCCCCTAAAGCATTATCTGCAACTTCGGTAGGATCTTTAGCAAAGGTCTGATTATTATAGAGACCTCCGGAACCTACTTGGGCACCCACATGTACGCGAGAGATATCCCAGATTTGGACCTGTGGAGTTCCACGCAGATAAATTCCGGCATCCCCGTCTTTACCATTTTTATCGAGCTTCCAATCTACTAACATATCAAAATCACCATACTGCTTTACTGTCGCAATATTATCCCCTTTTCCATTAAATGTCAGTACAGCATCTTGGACAAACCAGCCTTCATGCATTTGAGCATCCGCTTTCGCCTGTGCATCGGCCAGGGTTTTAGCATTCATCTGTGCGCGTTTCAAAGGGTCTGCGACAAGTCCTTTCCAACCACTGAGGTCTTTCCCATTGAATAGAGAGATATACCCTTCTTTTTGTGGCATTTCAGCAAGATGTCGAACGACAGCTTCCCGAAGGTAGGAACTTTCCGAACCGGATAAAGTTTGAATAACTTCTTGTAAAATGCGTCGCACATCCGTACCATAATATTCTTTATGGTCCAAAGCAATATTCATAGCCGTATAAGCTGCAGTACTTTTTAACTCTGGATCGGACATCTTATCTCCGGCAAATATAAGCGCCTGATAGGTCCCCGTTGCTCCCAATGCTTGCAAAGCAGATCGACGTTGAGTTTCATTCCTTGCCTGTGCAAAAGCATCTTTTAAGAGCAAGGTCTTTTGATCCACATGATCTTTAGAAATTCGAATCTGACGAATAATTCCTTTAAAAAGCACATCAAATCGACTATCGTCCGTTTCAGACCGGGATAAGGAAATCAACTCGGGGAGAGCTTCGGCATTTGACCAAGAAGAAAGGGCTGCAATAGCTGCATTTTTAAGCTCTGGCTGCTCGGCATATACATAATTCTTAACCGCAGCTAAGGACTCAGCTCCTCCGAGACCCGCAAAGATAGGCAGGTATTTTATCGCAGAAGGGGCCACAGAGCGGGATATATTAGCTGCCAAGCGTTGAATCTGCTGATTTTTATCTGCTGATGATTGGATCACGGAGACAATAGCCTTTTGAAGGACTAGGGTTTCGGCATCATTTGCCGTTGCCAAGGCATCAAATAAAGCGGGTAGATCAGATATGCTGGCTACTGTCGGCACAGCTTGTATGGCCGCCT
>DAIQRP010000030.1:14372-21558 GCA_036786125.1 Sphingobacterium sp. | reverse complement strand
ACCAAGGCAGGGATAACCTGATCTCCTTTTGAAGACCATAATAATGTCCTTACCGTAGCTGCTTTGGTCGAATCTGTGGAACCCAATTCCTGAATGAGAAAAGCTGCTGCTCGACCATCCGACAACTTATCGATAGCCTTTAATGCCGCTACCTGACTTAAGTTTTTATCCTGAGCATAGAGCGTCTGTAAGGCTAACAAGTCTGTTGACTGCCCATTTTTAGCTATATAATTTAGAATGCTCTCCTGAGTATCAGGCTTTGCAGACTTTAAGAGCGCTAGTAATTTTTTGGTATCTGCCGGACTTCCATAGGTACCTAATAACTGCAAGGCCACATTCCGATAAGCGGCATGTTCATTTTTCGCAGCTGCCAAAAGTACTTTCTTTTGTTTTGCAGGATTTAGTTGCGTCAACAAAGTTAGGGCAGCAATTTGATTATTATAATTTTTTGCTTTGGTGGCTGCCGCAAAAATCTGCGATAAGAAAACTTCAGCTTCTTTATTCTCCTGATTTTGGATGAGCGATTGAGCATAATCAAAACTCAGGCCTGCAGCATTGATATGATCGTAAGCAAAATGGGCCTTTTGAAGTTCTTTCTGGAAAATAGTTTTTGAAGCCTTCCCTCCGATTTTACTCAACGCAGTTAATGCTGTACGTTGAAATGCTTCCGATGGATAAGTCTTCATGAGGGCTATAATAGCCGTTTCATCTGAGCTAGACCGCAGTGTTCCTAACGCGGTACACAGTGCAATCGCAGTGGCTTCAGTCTTGGATGAAGACAAGGCCTCGGATAGCACTTTTTTAGACTCTGGACTATGAATAGAAATCAGCACCTTGGAAGCGCGGTCTGCGAGGTAGTCATCCGTCAAATAGGGACTGATAGTAGCAATAGATTCATTGCTTGCCGACTGCCGTAGCAGTTGTAAGATAAATGCTTTGTTATCCTTATCTGGAATTTCCTGTAGCGCCGAACATAAGCCTTTAGCAAACTCCGCCCGTAACGTTTCCTTTCCGGCTTGCATGACATAGAAGGAGTAACTATTAGCCGCATATTCTATGGCTGCATTATCCCCGCCCTGCGGTTTGAGTTGTTGGAGCAACGTGGAAATATCTGCTGCAGAAAAATGTTCCAATTCCTGCATGGCAGCAAGAAATTTTTGTTTTTCCTCCGCAGGTTGCTGAGCTAAAACATCGGCAATTTTCGTAGCCGCAGTACGATGTTGTGGTTGTTGTGCATAGGCAGCAACCTGAAATATTAAGAGCGCTGAAAGCGTATGAAATACTTTTTTCATTGAAAATAAGTTAGATTGACCAAGGACCTCTCATCGGCTGATGAATTAAACGATTTGCTCCCTCATCTTCGAGGAAAACCTGTCTGTCGGAATCGAATTTCAGGGAACGATTAAGACGTAACGCAATAAGACCTAAATTAATTAAGGTACAAGAGCGATGTCCATTTTCCTCATTTAGGGCAAACTTCTCTCGCGTGCGAACCGACTGCAAGAAATCAGTAATTTGAGCTGGAGGCTCAGGATACTGTGAAAGTTTACGTTCTAAATCTGGAATATCGGATACAAATCCCCGGAATAATTTTCCTTGAGGCCCTTCAATATAAGCCATTCCCTCATCGGTCCCCTCCCCATCTAAAATAATTTGGCAGCCATCGGCATAGGTATAGGTTATTCTTCTCCAGGTACCCACCGCATCGGGGTGCTGCTGAGGCGCATCGACCTCTATGCTTACAGGTGATTCCTGATCTTTTCCAAGGAAATACTGTACGGGATCTAAGTAATGCTGCCCCATATCCCCGAGTCCTCCCCCATCATAATCCCAATATCCACGGAAAGTCGTATGGGTTCTATGTTCGGTATAAGGTTTATAAGGTGCGGGGCCTAACCACATTTCATAATCCAATTCCTTAGGCGCTTGTTGGACCGGAAGATTTTCCTTACCTACCCAATAGAATTTCCAATCAAACCCAGTATGTTTTGAAATCGTCACCTTTAAAGGCCATCCTAACATACCGGTATCTACTAATTTTTTTATTTTCTTGACCGGAACATTCATTCCATAGAAATTATCTTCAAATCGAAACCAGGTATTCAGCCGAAAGATATTTCCATGCTGCTTGATGGCTTCCTTAACTTTCTGCCCTTCTCCAATAGTTCGGGTCATGGGCTTCTCACACCAGATATCTTTACCTGCGCGAGCAGCTTCCAAAGCCATCAGACCATGCCAATGTGGAGGGGTTGCAATATGCACAATATCAACTTCGGCGGATTTTATCAGATCTCTAAAGTCATGATATTCGGTCACTCCACCACCTAAAGCCGTTTGGGCTAAAGCTAAATGTCGGGTATCCACATCACAGATGGCTACCGTCTTAGTTCCTGCATATCCAAAATGACCTCTCCCCATTGATCCTACACCAATAACTCCCTTAGTTAGATGATCAGATGGAGCAAGATATCCCTGTCCACCCAATACAAAACGTGGGACAATTGTAAATGCAGCAGCACTTACAACGGATTTTTTTATAAAATCACGTCTTGATTCATTTTTTTCTTTCATATGTTGTGCGTATAGTTTTAGGTTTATTACACAATTAGATGTGAAAGGCACATCTATTCTTTAAATGTAGTAATAATATTTATAATTGGTCTTTTAATACGAAGAAAAAAGAAAACTAGGTCTGCTCCAGCAGCTTAGCTGCTACGGGAAGCACATATCAGCTTGATACCTAATTTTTCAAAAGCATCCTGATAGAAATCACTAATCTGATGATCGGTAATCACTATATCTACCCGTTCTAAATCGCAGATCTTTCCGAAACTTTTACGGCCAAATTTGCTAGAATCAGCCAATACGATAACCTGATGTGCAGACTGAATCATCGCACGGTTTAATTTAGCTTCTGCAGCATTGGTGGTCGATAATCCATATTCTATATCGATACCATCTACACCTAAAAATAATTTAGAGCAGAAAAATTGAGCCAATATCTCCTCCGCATGCGGTCCCATTACTGAAAATGAGGACTTTCGCAAAGAGCCTCCCAATTGGATTATATCAACCTGTTCATGGCGCGTTAATTCCTGACTCACATTAATTGCTGAAGTCACCACGGTTAATGTCCCCTGCGGTTGTATCTCTCGAGCAAAGGCATGCATCGTCGTTCCTGAAGCAATAATAATGGAATCATTCTCTTCAATCATCGAGGCAGCCAGCATCCCGATAGCACGCTTCTCCTCGACCTGTACTTTTTCCTTTTCCAGCACCGAACGATCCCGCATATAGGGATTCGCTTTAGTCGCTCCTCCATGGGTACGAAATAGCAAACCTGACTCCTCCAAGAATTTCAAGTCCTTTCGGATAGTTACGGTTGAGACTTTAAGTTCTGCACAAAGGTCTACTACATTAACGGAACCGTGGATTTGTAACTGCTTTAATATATACTGATGTCTTTCAACGTTAATCATATTTCTTGGATTTCTGCTAAAATAAACAACCTATTCTATTTTTTCGACTCTTCATTGAAAAATAACAGTAAAGTTTCGTTTAGTTTCGTTTTGACTTAAATAAAATTTCATTTATATTTGTTTTGTAAAGCATTAACTTCGTTTAAGTTTTATTTAGAGGAAATAACCAATCAGTAATTACAACAGAAAACAATCGCGATGAATTTTGATAGAAATAAAAGTTTAGCCAGTTTGCACAGCCAGGAAGAATGGGATGTAATCATTATTGGAGGTGGAGCTACGGGTCTGGGTGCTGCTGTAGATGCAGCTTCTCGAGGGTATAAAACCTTACTATTAGAAAAATATGATTTTGCTAAAGGTACTTCTAGTCGTAGTACTAAATTGGTTCACGGAGGGGTTCGATACTTAGCGAACGGAGATGTGAAGTTAGTATACTCCGCTTTATATGAGCGTGGTTTAATCTTCCAAAATGCACCACATTTAGCTAGAACGCAGAGTTTTGTTATCCCATGTTTTTCCTTATTTAGTAAATTGAAATTTGTAATCGGCTTAAAATTATATGATTTTATGGCTGGCAAATACCGTATTGGAAAATCTATTATCCTTTCTAAGGATGAGGTTGTAGATATGTTACCTACAGTTAAGACGGATAAATTAAAAGGTGGAGTTCAATATTATGATGGTCAGTTTGACGACTCCCGCCTAGCCTTAAATTTGGGACAGACAGCCGCTAAATTTGGGGCTTCTATTCTTAATTATGCCGATGTAACGGCATTGACAAAGGATAACCATGGAAAGATTAAAGGAGTAAGCTTTACCGATACGGAAACTGCTCAGAGCTATACCGTAAAAGGAAAGGTCATCATTAATGCCACAGGAATCTTTGTGGATGATATTCTTAAACTCGCTTCCCAGACTCATAAACCTTTAGTACGTCCAAGTCAGGGAACACATATTGTCATTGACAAAAAATTCTTAGGCAAGTCCGATGCATTAATGATACCCGAGACGGATGACGGTCGTGTCTTATTTGGCGTGCCATGGCATGGTCATGTGCTTTTAGGAACGACAGACACCCCCTTAAATGAGCATGATATTGAGCCTAAACCTTTGGATGAAGAAATTGACTTTATTCTAAAGACTGCAAAATCTTATATGCACCATTATCCAGAGAAAAAGGATATTTTAAGTATCTATGCGGGCTTAAGACCTTTAGCAGCTCCTACGGATAAGGATAGCAACTCCACAAAAGAAATTTCTAGAGACCATAAACTTATTGTTTCTGAAACGGATTTAGTCACCATCACTGGAGGAAAATGGACGACTTACCGTAAGATGGCAGAAGACACCATTAATCGGGCAGCACAGGTTGGAAATCTCCCTGCTGCAGCCTGTCAAACCAAGGACTTAAAAATTCAAGGTTATTCAACCGAAGTTCAACACGGACACTGGCAATTCTATGGTTCCGATGCACGACATATTCAAGCCTTAGCGCAATCATCGCCCGAGCTTTCGGTTAAGTTAAGCGAAAAATTTGATCATATTGCGGCAGAGGTTGTTTGGGCTGTACAACATGAGATGGCTAGAAAAGTTGAAGATGTTTTAGCACGCAGAATGCGTATTTTATTTTTAGATGCACAGGAAGCTATACATATGGCTCCTAAAGTAGCTGAATTAATGGCCAGTAGCTTAGGCAAAGATAAACAATGGGCTGAACAACAGGTCGCTGAATTTAATCAGACAGCGGCGAATTACCTTATTTAAAATAAAACTCTAAATTATGACAAAAGAGTATATTCTAGCATTAGATCAAGGAACGACAAGTTCCCGAGCAATTATATTTAATAAATCCGGGGAGATTGAAGCCATTGCTCAAAAAGAATTTAAACAACATTATCCGGAATCCGGATGGGTAGAACATAATCCCAAAGATATCTGGTCGACCCAGCTCGCTGTGGTTACTGAAGTATTAGCGAAGACGAATATTCGTACGACAGCCATTAAAGCGATAGGTATTACAAACCAGCGTGAAACGACAGTCGTTTGGGATCGTCAAACTGGAGAACCTATTTATAATGCCATCGTATGGCAAGATCGCCGTACCGCAGCCTACTGCCAGGAGATCGCCAAAAATGGAAATGATGAAATTATTCAGCAGAAGACAGGCTTACGTATCGATGCTTACTTTTCTGCCTCTAAAATCAACTGGATACTCGAGCATGTGGAAGGTGCTAGAGCGCGTGCAGAAAAAGGCGAGCTCGCTTTTGGAACCATCGATTCCTGGTTAATCTGGAATTTAACAAAAGGAGAATTGCATATTACCGATGTCTCCAATGCATCACGAAGCATGCTGTTAAATATACATGACTTAAGCTGGGATGATGAGCTTTTAGAAATTTTTGAAATCCCAAAATCCATGCTTCCAGAAGTCAAAAGTTCATCGGAGGTATATGGATATACTTCCGCACATCTGCTCAGTGATAAAATTGCTATTGCAGGCATTGCCGGAGATCAGCAGTCTGCTCTATTTGGGCAGCTCTGTACCAAAGCAGGTATGGTGAAAAATACCTATGGGACGGGCTGTTTTATGTTAATGAATATTGGAGATAAACCCGTACTATCTAAAAACAACCTCGTAACTACCGTGGGTTGGAAGATCGGCAATAAAGTCGCTTATGCTTTAGAAGGAAGTATTTTTATTGGCGGTGCTGTTGTACAGTGGTTGAGAGATGAACTTGGCATTATTAAAAAATCTGCAGAAATTGAAAAATTAGCCAGCTCTGTGGAAGATACCAATGGAGTCTATTTAGTGCCTGCTTTCGCCGGTTTAGGAGCCCCACATTGGAATTCTTATGCCCGCGGCACCATGGTAGGACTTTCTCGAGGTTCTTCAGCCGCACATATTGCCCGCGCTGCATTGGAAAGCATTGCCCTTCAGACGGTAGATATTCTACGTGCCATGGAGACAGATGCCCAAATTAAAATCAAAGAATTACGCGTGGATGGAGGTGCTACACAGAATAATTTCCTGATGCAGTTCCAATCCAATATCTTGGACAACCAGGTTATCCGCCCCAAAATTACTGAAACCACAGCTTTAGGCGCCGCCTATCTTGCCGGGTTAGCCGTAGGCTATTGGAAAGATATTCAGGAGATTTCGGAGCAATGGCAGGAGGATAAATCCTTCTCTCCAGAAGAAGGATTTGAATCGGAAGAGAAATTACATGAATGGCACAGAGCGGTAGATACGACAAAATTTTGGGCTAATTATCCATCGAATTCTAAAGCAAAGAAATAATGAGTCCATTTATTGCTGAATTCATTGGAACAGCGGTACTTATCCTCCTGGGTGGAGGTGTAGTCGCAAATGTTGTTTTAAATAAAACTAAAGGCTTTAATTCGGGATGGATTGTCATCTGTACCGCCTGGGCTTTGGCCGTTTTTGCTGGAGTGGTTATTGCTGGTCCAGTTTCAGGAGCGCACTTAAGCCCTGCAGTAACAGCCTGTAATATGTTTCTTGGGAAAATGTCTATCGCTGCAGGATTGGAATATATGGCCGCACAGATGTTAGGTGCTATGCTTGGTGCCGGAGTCGTTTGGCTCTTATATAAAGATCACTTTGATGCTACCGAAGATCCCGGAACAAAACAAGCGGTATTCTGTACCGCGCCAGCCATTCGAAACTATCCGATTAATCTACTCAGTGA
>DAIQRP010000030.1:9881-14362 GCA_036786125.1 Sphingobacterium sp. | reverse complement strand
ATCTGGAGCATTCTTCACTTTACAGATGCGCAGATAGATGAACATACAACTATTGGCTTAGGCTCTTTGGGCGCTATTCCCGTAGCCTTTATCGTATGGGTTATTGGGCTTTCCTTAGGTGGGACTACAGGATATGCCATTAATCCAGCTCGAGATTTAGGTCCACGCATTATGCATGCCCTATTACCGATTAAAAATAAAGCGTCTTTTGATATAAAATATGCTTGGGTTCCTGTATTGGGCCCTATTATTGGAGCGATTGCTGCTGCAGCATTATTCCAATTCTTAAATTAAGAAAATACCTCCAAAGCCTGAAAGCCTAACCAGCCAGGCTTTGGATTTTACCTATTATGAAAAACCAAAACTAAACCTGATTAATCTATATAGCATTATTACTATATTATTCAGCTGTAAACCAATAGTTTAAACCCGATTCAAAGGACTTAACAATTACTTAACAATTTCTAAACACCAGAAACTGTTAAAAGAATTCTTTTTGTTCTAAATTCGCGGTATGATGCAATATGCTATTAAGAATAATCAAAAAAACGCAATATCAATCTACTTTTATCAACTAATTATATCCCAAAATCCTTATGTCAACAAATAAGAATAAGCAACGAGCACATGCTTTTCGAAATTTATCGAAAGTTCTCGTATTATCCTTAGCAAGCTCTTATCTCACGGCGAATTTCAATACCGTAATGGCTATGAATTCTGTCGTTGCTCAACAGATTGCTCAAGAAAAAATCAGGGTGCAAGGACAGGTAACTGATGCACAATCTGGAAAAGGAATATCTTTTGTAACCATTTCTGCAAATGGCGTTCGCTTGGCGGCATCTGCCATAGATGGAAAGTTCGATATTCAAGTTCCAATCGGTGCTCAGTTAAGCTTTAGCATTATTGGTTATCAATCCATTAGTCAAACGGTACAGTCCGCCAATGCTAACCTATCGATTAAATTATCCGAATCGACAACGGAAATCTCGGAAGTTGTCGTGACGGCACTGGGTATCAAAAGGGAAGAAAAATCTTTAGGATACTCCGTGAGTACCGTTAAAAATGAGGAATTAACCGATGCGCTTTCTGGAAACTGGACAGATGCCTTAACGGGTAAGGTCGCAGGTTTAAACCTAGTGAAATCGGGCGCAGGGCCTGCAGGCTCCAATCAAATTATTTTAAGAGGGGAAACTTCCCTAACAGGAAATAATTCAGCCTTAATTGTTATCGACGGTGTTGTTACCTCAGGAAGTTCAGGTCAAATGACAGGCTCCGGCTCTGGAAACTATCAAAGCTCCGACTCCCCTGTAGATTTTGGAACTTCATTAGCCGATATAAATCCCGATGATATTGAATCCGTTTCGGTATTAAAGGGTCCTGGTGCATCTGCATTATATGGATCTCGCGGAGCCAATGGAGCAATTATTATTACCACCAAACAAGGAAAGTCCAATCAAAAAGGTTTAGGTATTTCCTTTAATACGAATGCAAGTATAGAAACCATTAATAGATGGCCGGATTATCAATACGAATATGGTCAAGGTGCCGGAGGTGGCGATTTATACTATTCTTATGGCAATAGTGAGGATGGAGCAAGTACATTAAGCACCTCTTCCGCATGGGGCCCTAAATTTGATGGACAACAGTATTATCAATATGATCCAAATTCTTATCGGGAAACACCCCATGAACGAACGTTATGGAAACCTTATAAAAACAATAGAAAGGACTTCTTTGATATCGCACAGACTTATACCAATAATCTCTCCATTTCCGGTGGAAATGACAAAACTACCGTACGCTTTTCTTATGGAAATACCCAAAATAAATGGATTGTTCCCAATACAGGCTATAACAGACATTCCGTAGGTCTACAGTTATCGCATAACTTATCCGATAAACTATCCATTAGTGCTAAGGTTTCTTATAATAATAAAGGTTCAGATAACCTGCCAAATACCGGATATAATAATGGAACGATTATGTATTTCATCCGAGGTATGGTCCCTAATATGGATATCAATTGGTTTAAAGATTACTGGTTACCTGGAGAAGAAGGAATTACACAGCGAAGACCATTTTCCAATCTTTTAGATAATCCTTATCTCATGTCGTATGAGATTTTAAATGCACAGAAGAGAAATGGAGTAGTTGGAAATATACAGGCAACCTACAAATTCAATGATTTATTAAGCGTTATGGTGCGTACATCGACCGATTTTCAATATGATGCACGTACCCAACGTAGACCATTTAATACCAACAAATATGCCCAGGGATATTATAAAGAATCGAATATTTTCACGCAGGAAATAAATTCAGATTTCTTATTAAGTTATAATAATAACCGCGGACAAGATTTTAAATATGGAGCTTCTCTGGGTGGGGCTATGATGAAAAATACCTATACCCTAGATGAATTAGCTGCCAATCGCTTGATCTATCCTGGAATTTATAATTTGGCCAATGCGGCAGAAAAGTTAATATATAATCCGATACGTAGAGAATATGCGGTAAACAGTCTATATGCTATGGCCAATGTCAGTTATCGGGATTACCTATTCTTAGATGCAACCATTCGTGGTGACTGGGCAAGTACATTGGCTTCGCCAGTAAAAAATGAAGTTAAACCATTTTTCTACCCTTCTTTAAATGCGAGTTATGTCATCTCACAAGCTGTAGATCTTCCAGAACAAATTTCATTTTGGAAATTTAGAGCTTCCGTCGCTCAGGTTGGAGGTGGTGGGACAACGCCTTACCTAACAGCCTATACCTACCCTGTCGCTGAAGGCTTTACAGCGGGCTTAATTAATTCCACAAAAATCCCGAATGAGAATTTAAAATATGAAACTACCGTATCTTATGAATTAGGTACGGATTTTAGGATGTTCAAAAATCGGTTAACGGTAGATTTAACAGCCTATTCCAGTAAGTCCTACGATCAGATTTTAAATGTTCCTATCGATCCCTCTTCAGGATATACAAGTCAGATTATCAATGCTGGAGATGTGAGCAATAAGGGGATAGAACTTGCAGTATCTGCCGAAGTACTTAAAAATAAAAATAGACTTCAATGGAAGCCCTATGCGAATATGTCATTCAATAGAAGTAATATCGTATCTCTTCCCGAAGAGGCTGAAGGAGCCATTGTATTGTCTACCATCTTTGGAAGTAGAGGTACTGTAGAAGCTCGTGTAGGAGGACGATTTGGAGACTTATATGGCTATGGATATGAACGTAATGAGGAAGGTAAAATTATCTATAATGCCGCTGATGGCCTCCCAGTGAGTTCTCAGAATCTGCGCCACCTAGGAAATGCAACCCCAGAATGGAGAGCTGGATTTGGAAACGAATTTAAATATAAAAATTTTAAATTAAATGTTTTAGTAGACGGTCAGTTTGGGGGTGTAGGATATTCCTTAACGCATGCTGTACTTGCCGAAGAAGGTAAGCTTAAGAAAACTATTCCAGGAAGATACAATGGAATTATAGGCGATGGCGTAGTTAAAAATGCGGACGGCAGTTATTCTGCCAATACGACATTAGCTAATGCTAGAGATTACTATTACGCACATTATAACCGTGATAATCTGGAGTCCAATGTCTTCTCTACCAATTTCATCAAATTACGTGAAGTCCGTTTCGATTATACCATCCCTAGTGAATACTTAAAACGCATGAAACTTCAGCGTGCTGTTGTGGGGGTTTATGGCCGTGACCTACTTGTGTTTACGAATTGGCCAGGATTTGATCCTGAATTCGGAGCCTTAAATAATGGAACGATTCAAAAAGGAGCTGAAATTGCTCAGTTTCCTTCCACACGCTCATTTGGTGTAAATGTTTCAATTGCCTTTTAATACGATCCATCATGACTAAAAATATAACTAAATTCACCATAGCCTGCCTCCTATTGGCCGGAACGACTACCTTCTCCGCATGTACAAAAGATTTTGTGGAGTTAAATACAAATCCCAATGAGGCCAATGCTGCGGCCCCACAAACCTTATTGGCTCCTGTGTTAGTTAATACTTTAAATGGAAACTTAACCCGTAATTTTAGAATAAATAACGAATTTATTCAGGTTACTGTAACCAATTCAGACTCTAGAGAGTTTCATCGCTATGAAACGAAACCCACAGAATCGGATTATATGTGGAGGTTATGGTATACTTCTTTAACGAATATTAGAAATATCTATACTGCTGCAGAAAAAACAAAACAGCAGAACTATGAAACTTTCCAGGGTATCTCCCTCGTTTTAGATGTTTGGGTATCCTCCCTGCTCACAGATCTCTATGGAGATGTGCCTTATTTTGAAGCGAATAAAGGAAATGAATTTAATATCACGCCTAAGTTCGATCGTCAGGAGGATATTTATAAAGACCTATTCCGCAAACTGGAATTGGCTAATACCTTATTGACAGAGGAAAAAACTGGAGATAAAAATATCGCCCTAGAACTTCAATATGCCGACCCTATCT
>DAIQRP010000030.1:9090-9871 GCA_036786125.1 Sphingobacterium sp. | reverse complement strand
TGCGGGGAATGCCTTAAAATGGAGAAAATTTGCCAATAGTTTATACCTGCGATTATTATTACGTGCCTCTGGTAAAGCAGAGTCTGGAGCTATCCAAAAGATCCAAGAAATCGCAGAAACGAAGAAGGCTCAGTATCCCGTATTTGCGAATAATGAGGAATCTGCGATATTACGCTTCTCCGGTATTCTGCCTTTTGTTACTGAATATTATATTACAGCAGATTTCTATTTCAATGGAGATAAAGGATATTCTGAGTTTTTTATCAATAACCTATTAGCACTAAATGATCCCCGTCTACCCCGCTGGTCTACGGAAGCATCTTTAGGTCTTTATGCTGGAATGGAAACCGGATATCGTAAAGGACAGATTCCTCAGAGACTATCTACCCTTAGAAATGATTTAAAGACAGAGCCGCTATTCGGAAATATCATCAACTACTCCGAGTTAAACTTTATTCTTGCCGAGGCAGCAGCTAAAAATTATATTTCTGCAGATGCCAAAGCCCTTTATGAAGAAGGAGTAAAATCGAATATCGAACTATGGGGACAGACCTTTACGGCAGATTATTTTTTGAATCCTGAAGCTAGTTTTACCGCTAATGCAAGTGAAACGGAAAAAATAGAAAAAATTCAATTGCAAAAATACTTTGCTATGATATTTACCGATTTCCAACAATTTCATGAATACCGAAGAACTAAAGCACTAAAATTATATAAAGGTATCGCTTTAGAGAATAATGGAGTCATGCCAAGTCGTCTGGTATATCCCATTACCACCCAA
>DAIQRP010000030.1:5872-9080 GCA_036786125.1 Sphingobacterium sp. | reverse complement strand
GGAGATAATATCAATGTTAAAGTTTGGTGGAATCAATAAGTATAGACAAAATTATTATGAAAAATATATTAAAATATAGCTTAATTGCCCTTCTTTCTTCCAGCACACTTTTACTCTCATCTTGCCTTAAAGATGACCCTAAATTTGCGGCTGGAGAACCCAATGAAACAGCTTCCTTATATGTGCTTAGAAATGTTTTTAAAGGTTCAGATATCCAACTCAATACCGCTCTGCTATCCGGGGCAAAGCAAGTTGCAGGAGTGGTCGTTTCCCAGGTGGATAATAAAAATCTTCCAGAAGGAATTATTGCATTGGAAAATAATTGGAGAGGTCAAGTTAGAGGCATCTATATGCAGGTATCGGATCCGTCCAAATTTCAACTCGGAGACTCCCTAACGATTGGCGTTGAAGGCGCTTCATTAACGAATAAAGAAGGCTTTTTAATGCTTAAAGGAGTTACTGAAGACAAAATTACCCGCGTTAGTCAAGCTAATAAAAAGACCTATCGCGATATTTCTATAGCAAACCTAATTAAAAATTACGCGCATTTCGAAGGTACACTGATTCGAATTTCTGCTGAAGTGGAGCCGGAACCCGCTGCGGGAACGGCCCTTTCTGGAGCACATATTTTAGCTGATGCAGAAAAAAATAGTCTGACATTATATACCAATGCTCAAAGCCCATTTGCCCAACTGAATGTAGCCCCTTCAGCCACATTTCAAGGCCTTCCCATTCAGATATCCAATGACTTGCAGCTGCGTATGCAACAGGCTGAAGATATGAACAATGCCTCAGGTAAGTTATATCTGGGCTGGCCAGAAACTTTTGAAGAACCGTATCAAGCCAAGACCAGTTATAATACTCCAGCTACGGATAACTTAGTCGAGCTATCTACTGGAACCTGGCAGTTGTTTCAAAGTATCCAAGGGAATACACTCGGTAGAGACCGAATTGTATCGGGCAAACAAGCGATACGCTTTCAACAGAATTTAAGTGTTCCCGCTTATTTACAAATGAATTTTGATATGCCTAAGGGGGCTTCTAAAGTAACCTTCTGGTATGGTTCATACTGGACGGATCGCTCTTGTTCATTTATGTTGGAGTCTTCTATAGATCAAGGAAAGACATGGGTTAAAGTTGGGGAGACAATTACCGATGCACATACTACCAATCAAAGTGTAAATGCCAAACAAGCGACTTTCCTCATGAATATTCAGGTTCCGGTTCGTTTTAGAATTACCAAACTGGGTTTAGGCACCTCTTCCGATAAGGTCAGCAATGGTCGCCTTGGAGTCGATGATTTTGCGGTATTCCAAAGTTATTAATATCTACCTCACCTTAAATTAAGCGGGGACTTTTCCCCGTTTAATTTTTATTAAACGCTCACATATGATATCTAAAGTCTCCGTACTTATAAGTATCTTTTTTTTGAATTTAAGCTGTAAATCTGCAGCGCTTATCCCTGCGGACAAGCCTTTACCGAAAAAAGAAATTAAAGAAGCTTTTTTTACCGATCCGGCCAAACTCTTTAAAAAAGAACAGGCTACCGATATTATGGATCAGTTAATCCGCTATGTAGATCAGACCCCCAAAGGAGAAGATATCTATGTTAATATCTACTTGATCGATTATCAGCCTTTAATTCAAGCTTTATTAGAAGCAGATAGACGTGGTGTACATCTGCATATCCTCATCGACCAAAGTAGAGCAGAAAGTCTTTCCACTAATAAAAAAGCCTATCTTACTTTTCAAAAATCCTTGTCCCAAAAGTCGGAACTTAAACTGATCTATTCGACAATTTCGACTAGCTCTATAAACCATCATAAACATCTGCTATTTTCTCGTATAGAAACTGCTGATGCTGAAATCTCCAACTTGGTATTTTCTACCTCCCATAACTTTATTCTTTCTGGGACTAAAAAATATCAGGATGCCGTTGCCATTTCTGATGTACATCTATATGAAGCCTTCTTAGAGAATTTCAATCAGATGAAAGAATCGGCTGATTTGGGATTTAAGAACTGGAACTATTTAGAACGTGAAATTCCCTCTCTACAGATGACAGCCTGCTTTTTTCCAAGACGTATCCAGGGAGAATGGGATCAGCAGGACAATTGGATGAATTATATGAATCAGATTGCTGATTATAAAAATACCCATATCTATCTGGCTATGTCAGACTGGGTAGTTTCTAGAAATGAACTGACCGAAAAGTTAATTTCCCTACGTCAATTAGGGACTCAAATTTCCGTGATTGCGAAAAATAAAGCCGATCTACAGGTCTTGGAAAAATTACAGATACTCAAAGAATTAGGCGCTCATGTCCTGATTCTCGACATGGAAAAGAATGGGTATAATATGCATTCTAAATATATGCTGATCGATGGAAATTTTGAAGGTAAATATCAACAAGTCGTTATCAATGGAACCAATAATTTCACGACAAATGCGTTAAGAAATAATAATGAATGTATTTTAATCATCCGAGATTCAAAAATTTTTGAAGCTTATTTAGCTAATTTTAACGCGATTAAAGCTACATTCGTAGAAAATTAAATTATAATATAATGAAGTTAAGAAGTATATTATTCTGCACATTAACATTTGGAGTAGCACTAACAGCATGTAAGTCTATGAAACAGTCAGGAGTTAAAACAGCCGATTCATTTCCTCAATTTTCATATGAGGGGCATCGTGGAGCACGAGGATTATATCCAGAAAACTCCATTGTAGCTATGAAAGCGGCTATTGATCTTCCACATGTGACTACTTTAGAAATGGATTGTCATATCACAAAAGACAAACGTGTAGTTGTATATCATGACCATTATTTAAATCCAAAATTTGTTACACAAGCAGATGGTAAGGAAATTCCTGCGGATAAAAAAGATATGTATATCTATAATTATACCTATCCAGAATTACAGAAGTTCGATATCGGCTCTAAATTCTATGCAGAATTTCCAGATCAGAAAAAAGTGAAGACAGAGATTTCCCTACTTTCTACTTTAATAGACTCTGCAGAAAGTTATGCTGCTCAGAAGAGAAACAGCCCCATGTATTATAATATTGAGACCAAAAGTAAAGCCGGAGCAGATGGGAAATTTCATCCCGGTCCTCAGGAATTTGTCGATTTATTACTGGCTGTAGTGACTTCCAAAGGAATTGCTCCACGTACAGTTATTCAATCTTTTGATAAACGTACGAT
>DAIQRP010000030.1:4846-5862 GCA_036786125.1 Sphingobacterium sp. | reverse complement strand
CGTACGATACAGTATATCCATAAAGCATATCCACAAATTAAGACCTCTTATCTGATTGACGCTAAGAATACACAGTCTGCTGAAGAGATTGTGCAGGAGTTGGGATTTACACCTTTTATTATCAGTCCAAACTATAATTTAGTTACTCAGGAATTTGTAAAAGACTTTCATAAACATCAAATGAAAGTCATCCCTTGGACGGTGAATGACGCTCTTCAAATCAAGCAATTAAAACAATTCAAAGTGGACGGTATTATTTCCGATTATCCGAATTTATTTCAGAAATAGCCGGCTCACTACACCTAATAATAGCCTATAGTGATTTATTGCTATAGGCTATTTTTTTATGAACCTAATTATGTTAAAAAATATTTTTAAACCTGCAGCACATCAAGCTCCTCTACCCGAAGATAAAATTGATTCCGTATATCAATCACAACGCTTAAAAGTATTTCTTGGAATTTTTATCGGCTATGCAGGGTACTACCTAATCCGAAAGAATTTCTCTCTAGCCACCATAGATTTAGAACAACAGGGTTATAGTAAGGCGGATTTGGGATGGGCCCTATCGGCAATTACAATTTCCTATGGACTTTCTAAATTCCTGATGGGTAATATCTCCGACCGCAGTAATGCGCGCAACTTTTTGACCATAGGCTTAGTCCTTTCAGCTTTAACGATGATTCTTATGGGGACGGTACCTTTCGCCACCTCCTCCATTGTTATTATGTTTATTATCCTGTTTCTAAATGGATGGTTTCAGGGTATGGGATGGCCTCCCTGCGGACGAGTAATGGTGCATTGGTACTCTACTAAAGAACGCGGAACGATGATGTCCATTTGGAATTGCGCACATAATGTAGGCGCAGGAATTATGGCTCCAGCGGCTATTTTAGGCGTAGAAATTTTTGCAGACTGGCATGCTAAATTATATTTCCCAGGTCTTTTAGCCCTAGTATTTGCCTTAGTAACCTTTATATTAGTTCGAGATACCCCTCAATCCTGTGGACTTCCTC
>DAIQRP010000030.1:0-4836 GCA_036786125.1 Sphingobacterium sp. | reverse complement strand
TATTGAAGTCTATAAAAATGACTATCCCAAAAATTACTCCGAAAAATCAGAACAGGAACTTTCAGGCAGAGCAATCTTTTTTACCTATGTTTTTAACAATAAGATGTTATGGTATATCGCCTTTGCCAATGCCTTTGTTTACTTTATACGTTATGGCATCTTAGACTGGTCTCCGACTTTTTTAACGCATGCCAAAAATTTCAGTCAGGCGCAGGTTAGTTTTGCCTATGCTTATTTTGAAATTGCAGGAATAGCAGGAACAATAATATGTGGTATTGTTTCCGATAAGGTCTTTAAAGGGCGAAGAGCTCCAGCAACAATTATCTATATGATTTTAATCTTTATCGCAGTCTTTATCTATTGGAAAAATCCAGCTGGAAATATACTGGTAGATTACTGTGCCTTAATGGCTATAGGCTTTTTAATCTATGGGCCGGTTATGTTAATTGGGGTTCAAGCCTTAGACTTAGCACCTAAAAAGGCAGCGGGAACGGCGGCGGGTCTAACTGGATTTTTTGGAAATCTTATTGGAGGAGCTATTTTAGCCAATATAGCCATGGGATATGTCGTACAATATTTTGATTGGAATGGAGGTTTTATACTACTTCTAGCTTCCTGCATACTCACTATATTTTTTACGGCCTTAACTTGGAATAAGGAAAAAGAAATTTTAGGATTAACTCAAAAATAAGGCTGAAATCGCCTATAAAAAAAGCGGCTCTACGAAAGAGCCGCTTTTTTTTATAAGTTTAAAATTATACTTATCTTTAAAGTACAGCTAAGGAAATAAGATGAAAAAGAATATATTTAAAATCCTCGCCAAGATCAATAAGCGCATACTGCCTAAGTATAGCCACTTAGATCCGAGTAAATTGAGCAAATTTCAGCAGGCCATTGTAGGCTACCGTTATTATATCCTCACGCGTTCCTTAGATGACTAGAGCATCTTAAGCCGGCGGATTGACCAAGCGAATATCTTGTGGTCCATACGGAGTTTTAATGCCCTGAGCTTGAAAAGCATATTTGATCTTTTCATAATTTTCACAGTAAGCCACCCAGTAATTGGCTTTATCCGCCCACGCACGAATGCTTAATTGCACGGTATTATCCCCTAACTCGGCCACCAGTAATTCCGGTTCCTCCTGCTTACGGATACGACTATCAGCCGCAAAAATTTCTGCAACTATAGCGCGAGCTTTCTGAATATCTGCAGCATAGGGAATATTAAAAGTATAGACGATTCTTCTCTTTTCAATATTGGAAAAGTTTGTAACCACTGCATTGGCCAAATTACCATTCGGAGCAGTCACCTGAATACCGTCATCGGTCCGTAAAGTCGTATACAGAATATCGATATGAAGCACTGTGCCATTCGCTCCAGAACTCGAGTTGATAGCATCTCCCACACGGAAAGGTTTAAATAATAAGATCAGTACGCCCCCTGCGAAATTAGCAAGACTTCCTTGTAAGGATAAGCCTATTGCGAGTGAGGCTGCAGATAAAACGGCTAAAAAAGAAGTCGTTTGTAATCCCATAGTGCTCGCAGCCGTTAGAATTAACATCGCCCAAAGCACAAAACGTACAATACTTGAAATAAAATCGCGAATAGATAAGTCTACATCTCTCTTCTCAAAGCGACTTTTTAAAATTCGGATGACAATCTTTATCAGGTAAGATCCTAATACAAGGATAATAATGCCGACAGCAATCGTCGGCAACTTTACCATAATCGATTCAATCATCTTCTCAAAACCTGAAGCAAATTTTTCCATATGAGTAATATTTATGATATATTATAAAAGTACTTTAAATCTTAGGATTATAAAATGAATTGGACGATTTTTTAATAAATAGCCGCTTAAAAATACAATAAGTAAAAAATACCATTAATTATACTTTTAACACCAGTATAATAGCATTTTTAGTATTATTTTTGTAGAAGCATATGAAAAAGGACATCCCTATATTAACCCACTGCACTATTGATAGCATTGCTAATGATGGGATCTTAGTGGATAGCCTATCGGATTATATCGATAAGCACCGGGATATGGTATTTCCACATAAACATCATTTTTACCATCTGGTATTATTTACCTCAGGCTCAGGATCGCATATTATAGATTTTAATAGCTACCCTGTACTGCCCTTGCAGGTATACTTTATGGCTCCGGGCCAGGTTCATACCTGGAATTTCCAAGGAGATGAGCAGGGTTATATTATTAATTTCAATCGGGATTATTTTCAGTCTTTATTAATGAAGACGGATTATTTAGAGCGATTTACCTTTTTGTCCGGCTATGCCGATGAATGTATCATCCAATTATCTGAAACGGATTTTCCACAGATGGAATCTTTAATCAGGCAATTGATGCAGCTTAAAAAGGAACAGGTTACCGAGGATTTACTGCGTGTCAGCTTATTAGAAATCCTGTTGTATTTCGAACGCGCTCAGGGCATTAAAAAGCTGACTAATACAGCAAATGCATATAATACGACCTTATTTAAAAACTTTCAGAAACTTGTCGATCAGCATTATAAATCGAAGAAGTTACCGAAAGAATATGCGGAGTTACTCTATATTACGCCCAATCATCTCAATGCCATCTGCAATGATTATATAGGTCGTACTGCAGGAGAAATTATTCGGGAAAGGGTGTTATTAGAAGCTAAAAGATTGTTGGTCAATAGGTCTTTGTCTATTTCGGAAGTTGCGAATGAATTACAATTTTCCGACAACTCCTATTTTACCAAATTTTTAAAAAAACAAACTGGGCAGACGCCTGAAGAATTTAGAAAACAAAATAGTTAATCAAATGAGTACACATCAACAACACGAAGAGATTTCAGAATTTAAAGCTGCATGTGAAGCTAAATGTCCTCGCTGTAGAAAAGGTAATATCTTCACCGGCAAAGCTTATGGCTTAAAAGTTCAGAAGATGAATGAGCGTTGTGACTATTGCGACCTTAAATTTGAACGTGAGCCCGGATATTTCTATGTAGCCATGTTCGTCAGTTATGCCTTTACGGTAGCAGAGATGATTTCGGCTTCACTAGCTTGTTATATCTTAACAGGAAATGATTCTTCCTTTATATTATATGCCTCTGTCTCGCTATTAGCTGTATTAATCGCATCTCCATTTAACTATAGATATTCCAGAGTAGTCTTAATGTATTGGTTAAGTCCCGGATTAAGTTATATTCCCAACTTACCCCGCAAACATCCCAAAACTGCAGCGGTAGTTTCTAAAGAAAATTCAAGCAATTAAGATAAATACCTATCTTTAGGGGTGGAAAAATTAATTTATCTCGATAATAATGCGACAAGCGAGATTACTGAAGAGACCTGGGAAGCCATGCTTCCTTATTTCAGACATCAATTTGGTAATCCCGCTTCTATACAACATCGCTTAGGTAGGCAGGCGCATGCGGCACTCGATGATGCTCGAAAAAAAATTGCGGAGCTCTTATCGGTGCAGCCGCAGGAAATATTCTTTAATTCCGGTGCTACAGAATCTATTAATACGGTGCTAAAAGGGATATTCGAACGTTATCAGCTGAAGGGAAAACATATTATTACGAGCCCCACAGAACATAAAGCAGTATTAAACTGCTGTGAATATCTTCAAAAAAAAGGAGCTGAAATCAGTTTCCTTTCCGTCGATAAAGATGGGCAAATCAATCTGGAAGAATTAAAACAGCGCATCCGCAAAGACACCATCTTAGTCTGTTTGATGGGCGCAAATAATGAAACTGGCTTAATCCATCCGATTGCTGCAATTGCGGAGCTTTGTCAAGCTGCAGATACCTTATTTTTCTGCGATGCTACGCAATTAGTTGCTAAGCAAGAAATCAATCTACAACACATCCCCATCGATATACTGTGCCTTTCGGCACATAAATTTCATGGCCCTAAAGGCATCGGTTGCCTATATGTACGTAGAAAATCAAAACCTATACAAATCAGCCCACTAATATCTGGAGGAGGTCAGGAGCAGGATTTCAGAGGAGGCACAAGTAATCTTCCGCTGATTGTCGGCATGGCTAAGGCGATGGAGCTCGCCTATCAGCATCAGGGATACAACAAGCAGATACTCGCTTTGAGAAACCGTTTTGAATCCTTGGTTATAGCACGAATTCCTGAAGTAGAAATTATATCTGCAACTGCGAATAGATTAAGTAACACTTCATTTATCATCTTCAAACACCTGCTAGCTAGCGAGATAATTAGTCAAATACCTCAGGTAGCAGTCTCTGCAGGAGCTGCCTGTACGGCAGGATCCCGTGCGCCATCTCATGTACTTCTAGCGCAGGGCTACTCCGAAGATCAGGCCAAAGCCTCTATCCGATTTAGCTTTAGCCAGCTCAATACGGAGGCGGAGGTAGAGCAGGTATTGGACTACTTAGAGACAGCAGTTCAGCGACTCAGAGCGCAATCTCCAATATGGCAACTCTTCCAAGCTGGAATTATTAGATAATTCTGACAGTAAAAATGCCCTTTGACTTGTTAATATAAATCCTGTTATCGTACTTTGTATAGATTCACGTAAATTTTAAAATATGGTTACCATAACAGATAAAGCTAAATCGCAAATTGATGCGATTATGGGGAAAGAAAACTACGATGCGAGTTACTTTGTACGTGTTGCTGTAGAAAGTGGTGGCTGCTCGGGTTTAAGTTATAAATTGGACTTTGATAACGAAGAGAAAAAAGGCGATCAGTTTTTCGAAGATAAAGGCGTTAAGATCTGCTTAGATATAAAATCATTCCTATACCTTGCTGGAACAGAATTAGACTATTCTGACGGCTTAAATGGTAAAGGTTTTGAATTCCAT
>DAIQRP010000029.1:18330-28914 GCA_036786125.1 Sphingobacterium sp. | reverse complement strand
TCAGTTGAAAAATCTACTTTAGGTGATTTAGACGTTCTTGCACAATTAAAAGAGCAAATGGAAGGTGACGAGAAAAAATCTAAATAATTAGATTATTCTATACACAAAAGGGTTGATTCATTTGAATCAACCCTTTTTTTATGCATGATTTATTTGAGCTTCACGCTCTCTGTAATGGCATTAAACGTTAAATATTCCTGCTCGACTAAGCGGCGAATAATAGTCAGTCGCATATCTTCAGTTCCCAACTGCACCTTATCTATTAATTCCGGAATGGAGGAAATGCCTTTCTGTATATGCTGAATTAACTCCGCTTCAATCCTCTTCTCCTTATCTTGCTGATGTAAACGTATCAGACATAAATCACATTGCATACAAGGTTCGGTTTGTGTTTCTTCAAAATAACCTAAAATCGCCTGACTCCTGCAGTTCCGCTCATCTAAAAATTGTAACATGCCCTGCAGCTGCTTGCCCTTAATTAATTTGCGCTCTTTAATAAAAGCAGCATCTATATGCAGATGTTTATAATCGACACGAGCCTGTCTAAATTGCAATTGAGGAGCATCCGTCTGCGGGATATAAGTACATATTTCCAAAGATTGCAAGGATTTCAATAAATCTAAAATCTGCTGATAACTCAAACCTAAGCTCTTTGCAAACTCATACTCATAGATCGGTATAAAATAATCAAAGACTCCACCATAGGTTCTTAAAATAGCCTTGATAAGCTTATCATACTTAGCATACTGCACTTGAAATTTATAAAGATCTCTAAAATCAACTTCAAATTTAAATCGAGAAGGGATAAATACGGCCTCGGAGAGACTGATCCATCCATCCCGCTCTAAAAATTTTAAAGCAGACATGGAAGCGGATATCGGAAGGTGATATTTTTTTGTAAAATCTACAATATCAAAATCAAAACTTAATCCTAAGCCAGCCCCATATGGAATTTGGTAATAATTGCACAGGTGATGGTAAAGCTCTTTAATATATAATACTGAAGGAAAATCAGCTTCAAACTTTTCCAATAGCCGATCTCGGTCGGCCTCCTGATATAAGATCACAGGAAATGCTTTTTTTTCATCCCTACCCGCACGGCCCGCTTCCTGATAGTAGGCTTCCAAGGAGTCTGGAAGATCCAGGTGGATGACATATCGGACATCCCCTTTGTCAATACCCATTCCAAAAGCATTTGTAGCGACCATAACAGATACACGATTATCCATCCATGACTTTTGCTTATTCGAACGCTCCATATGATTTAAACCGCCATGATAATAATCTGCCGAAATACCCGAATTTAGAAGATAGCGAGCTACTTCTAAGGTCTCTCTACGGTTTCGAACATAGATGACGCCCGAGCCTCCAGTCTTACGGATGATACGTAACATACGCCCCATCTTATCGGATTCAAACAGCGCCATATAGGCCAAATTGGGTCTAGAAAAACTCTTTCTAAAGACATTAGGCTTACTAAATTGCAGTTTTTTTTGAATATCATCGACAACCTCCTGAGTGGCCGTGGCCGTCACAGCCAGAAAGGGAACATCGATTAATGTCTCTTTTAAACGAGCTAATTCCAAGTAGGAAGGTCTAAAATCATATCCCCATTGAGAAATACAGTGTGCTTCATCAACGGCGACTAAGTTTACCTTCATATATTTTAAGCGCTCCTGTACGATATCGGTATAAAGGCGCTCCGGAGATAGATAAAGAAATTTTATCTGTCCAAAAATACAGTTGTCCAGCGTAATATCAATCTCCCGCTTCGACATACCTGAGAAGATGGCCAATGCCGCAATTCCCTTTGCTTTAAGTTGATCAACCTGATCCTTCATCAAAGCAATTAAAGGTGTCACTACAATACAAATTCCATCTTGCATCAGTGCGGGAACCTGATAACAGATGGACTTCCCTCCGCCTGTAGGCATCAGTGCTAGGGTATCGCGTTTAGCTAATATAGAATCTATAATTTCGCTTTGCAATGGACGAAAAGAATCATATCCCCAATATTGTTTTAAAATTGCTAAACTATCCATATATCTTTCTACTCTCCCAAAAATACAAAATAAACCTCAATTCGATACGATAGAAAGCTGTAGCGTCTGATCGGCATCCGTAAATAAAAAAGATTGATTTCTGGCCATTAATATAGCTGTCCATTCCTGAATTTCAGCGGCTGTATAGCTCCCATCGATTAAAATAGTATCTGATTTGAGTGCGTCGACTAGGTTCCAGAAATCCTCTTTTTTTATATGATATAAAAGGATAAAATCATATTTTTCTTCTAATATATCAGTTGGAGAGACAATATCTTGGAGTATCAAAATATTAAAATAAGGACTTCTAAAGGTATAATTTGTATTCTTTTGCAGCATAATATGCTGCGCCAGATGATACCTTTTTATATCTCCAGACATATGCACTTTATAGGTAAAATGATCCTCCTGCACTGTAGTTATAAGTATCATTTGACCGCGATAAATTAATGCTAAACCTATCTCTTTAAGTAATTGATAATAATGTATCCCCACAAACTTCTGAGAGGTATAATAGCGAACATCAGCATATATCAGCAGCAGTAGATAAAGTAAAAGGGATCTGATAAGAGCTGCAGATTGTTGTTTTTGAAAAACATAATAGACGGAATAAATCCATATATACAGTAAAAGCATATAGATAAAATCCATATTTCTAACGCTGACAACAGCATATGGTAATTGCTGTATAACTTCTAGCCCATATAACATCCATTTAAATTGCTGCTCCAATAGCCAGGCCAGCAACAAATTAAATTCATATATAGGACTTATGGCTAATAGAAATCCTCCCAGTAGAATAATATGTATGGGAATAAGTGCGTATAAATTCGCCAGTAAAAAATAGCTGGGAAAATATCCAAAAACATAGGCCGCCAATATGCCGGAAAATAGTTGGGCCGCCAAACTGATAAACATACACCATATAACCCTGAATAGGATTCGAATAGATCCATACATAAGAGAGCATTTTAAACATCATTAAAATACCTAATACAGCTAAATAAGAAAGCTGAAAGCCCAGATGGAATATATCTAATGGAAAGATTAACAGATTTAAAAATGCTGCAGCAAAAAGACTTTGAAAACTGGAAATGTGTAGGTATAAATTTCTAATAATTAAAAAATAAGTCAACATAATTCCTGCACGAACTGCCGAGGGCGCTAATCCGGAACAGTAGATATATATCCAGATTAAAATAAAGGAAGATATGGCTATAAGATATCGCGCTGAAAAAAAGTACTTGAAATACGATAGTAGACCATAGATAAACGAAAATAGTATACCTATATGCATACCTGAAATCGACAATATATGCACAGTGCCAGTCTGAGAGAATAAGGCGTAGGTATCAGCCTGTATATGGCCTTTAAACCCTATAGTAATCGCCGAAAGAAGCTGAAAATACAATTCTTCTGGAAAGTAAGTATGCAGTTTCTTTAGAATCTGTTGTCGAATCTGCAGGGCCTGGCCTTTAATCAAATAGCCTTGACCTGTAGCCAAGCGTACTAACTGCTCTTTGCTCAGATACTGTCGATGAAAAATTTCCTGAGTTCTTAAGTACTGCGCATAGTCAAATGCATGAATATTCCGCTTCTGAGGTATAGATTGCAGCCGATTAGGTATCAATAATACATCCCCATACTGGTAAGAAAGTGCAGATGTTGTATCCTGATATAGATAAGTAAGCAGATTTCCACTTAAGCTCTGCCCTTCTGTATTGCCTATAATTCGAAGGACAAATTCAAGCTTTTCTGATTTTAATTGCGGTTCATTCTGTATAACTCCTATAAAATAGGAAGAACTATGCTGGCTAAAATGCGTACTCATCCTTTCGGGTCTCGTCATTTCAGCCTGCCAAAAACCATAACATAGAAAAAATAACTGGGCAAAAATCAATATTCTACTCAGATAAAAAACTATATAAAACAATGCGATAAAAAGCCCTATACTATAACTAGGCAGATCGGTCATGATTCTACTCAGGTCTACACATTTGACAGCAGCCAAAATTCCAATGGCATACGGTAGGACCAACTTAAAAAGCATCTTTTTTTTATGTTTTTCTTTGAAGCATTAAAACTGATACCTCAGTTGCCATTTAACTTCCGTACGTTTAGAACCATCAATACGATCTAGTCCCGAGCCTAATTCATGTCTATTTAAATAATGGAAACGAGAAACGCGAAGCCATAGATTCAGTTTAGACCATAATTGAACTCTCGCATTTATATAGATGCGAAAACCGCGATGATCATAAGCCGGGATACTTGCAGCATATAAAATATCATTCTCAAATGCATAAATACGGGAGGCATAACTCTCCGTAGAAAAATAGGCCATTCTAAAATTGGTTCTCAAACGTTTAAAGTTTAAAAAAACATCCTGAAAGATCATCGCACCAAACTCGGCTGCTTGAGGATGCTTTTGAAATGAAACAAGTTCAATTCGACTTCGTAGGGACCATAATTTGGAAGCGTGATATTGATACTCCATACGGAATTGATTTCTATCAATGGGAGCTAAAGGATTGGGGATACTGCCTGTGGGAAAATGATTTTCCTCACGATATCGGTAGCGATAGCGCAGACTGAACTTGGACTTCTGATAGGTGATAAACTGTATTTGAGATAAAAAATCTACCCCCTTAGAGCTGTGGTCCGCTAGGTATCGTGGCTCGGGAAATCTAAAAATATCGAAGTAACTATGCCATTCCAACCTTCGGGAAATCTGATAGACTAATCCGGTATACATTCCTTCCTCATTACGCGTTCCAGTAGTTTCCGCTACCGCTTGTGCCCAAAACTGATGGTAGTCTTTTGCGTATTTCCGATACATCCATACCAGGGAAAGCTCCGGACTTAGATTTCGGAGCATTCCGACGACTAAAGCATCCCCTGCGCCTAATGCTCTGGCGTATTCCCCATAAAAATAAGTATTCCACTGTGTGATATTATAATAGGCATGCAGCTGACTGAGTTTATTTCCGGAGAAATCAAATTGATTTCTGAAGGCTGGAGGCGGAATTTTAAAGCCATCGAATGCTGTATGTACAGCCGATATACCAAGAGATAAATGCGTCTGATCGTATTGCATATTTAAGCCTGAAACCCATTCTGAAGCGGCTTTTCGATTATTATTTTCTGTTACTGTGCGATGATATCCCGTGCTCCCAAAAGAACTTATATAGCGACCGGAATCGGTATGGAGCACCGTAGCGTCTATTAAATTATAAGAACTAAAGGGGGTAATTGAAAACTGCTTTATTTGGTAAGTTGCCGCTATGCCTCGGAAATATTGATATTCTAAGGTCGATGTATACGGTCTTAAGCCTAGTCCCTGTCGGGCAACTTGTTGAATCATAGCCCCTTTTCCTAGCGCTAAACCATTCCATAATACTAAGCCCTGTCCAAGTTGTAAAGCATAATCTCCAATTATAATATGTTTAAGCTTCTTCGGCTGTTTCACGGACAAAGACATGGAATAGAAATCAAAACCATATTTTTGATTGCCTGCAAAAAAAGGCTCTCCGGCATCCTTTTTCATATTTATGGAAAACTGTATTTTATCGGATACTCTAGCTCTATAGCGTACTAAATAACGGTTTTTATCGCCTAAATATCGAGCTCTATCCGTATCCGTAATGCGATATCCCTGAGCTGTCTCTATCTGCTGGGCATGGCGGATTATGAGGTCATGTTTCAAATCTTGTAACCGCTCTTTCCAGGAGCTTGTAGATTTCGGAGGTTTTGGACCTAATTGAATAAAGGGTAATAACTGATTGATATCTTGAATAGAAAAACCAGGCACAGCCTGCAATTCCCATAGATTTTGAAATAAACCATATGTTGTTCTATACGCTATAAGTGCTTAAAGGGGAAAGAAAAATTAATTCTTGAAAGTCTTTTGCTGAAGCGGCATTGAGGGAAAGCGGATACTCCATATAAAAACGCCATCGTTCCAATAGATCTGTCGGATCCATATCTTCAGGAATCTGTTCTAATAGTTGTTCTATAAGTTGATCCTCCAAAGGAGACTGTCTTTCCTGAGCTGATAGAACCAAAACTAATAACAGGTAGCATAAACTCAAAGTAACGCGGCATATGGTATGATAGAGCGCTGCCATACTGCCAAACATGTTTTAGCTGTACTATTAATTTCTAGGCAAAAAAAAAGCTGCCTTTTAGGGCAGCTTTTATATCGTTATATTATATTAAATATCAATTTTAGCGTATCGAGCATTACGTTCAATAAATTCCCGACGTGGAGCAACCTCATCTCCCATTAACATGGAGAAGATACGATCACTTTCTGCGGCATTTTCTATCGTAACGCGTCTTAAAGTACGGTGTTCAGGATTCATAGTGGTATCCCAAAGTTGTTCCGCATTCATCTCACCAAGACCTTTATAACGTTGAACATGTACCGAGTCTTCTTTTCCGGAACCTTTTAAACGTTGAATTGCATTAATACGTTGATCTTCTGTCCATGCATATTCATGTTCTTTTCCTTTCTTCACCAAATATAAAGGAGGAGTAGCGATATAAACATATCCTTTCTCAATTAACTCTTTCATATAACGGAAGTAGAAAGTTAAGATTAATGTCGCGATATGAGAACCGTCGACATCCGCATCGGTCATAATAACAATCTTATGGTAACGTAATTTTTCAGTATTTAAAGCTTTTGCATCTTCTGCAGTACCGACAGAAACACCTAAAGCGGTAAACATATTTTTGATCTCTTCATTTTCATAGATCTTATGTTCCATCGCTTTTTCTACGTTTAATATCTTACCACGTAAAGGCATAATGGCTTGGAAGTGACGGTTACGACCTTGTTTTGCCGTACCACCTGCCGAATCCCCCTCGACAAAGAAAATTTCAGACTCTGCAGGATCACTACTCGAACAATCCGCTAACTTCCCTGGAAGACCGGAACCTCCCATCACTGTTTTACGTTGAACCAGCTCTCGAGCTTTACGTGCTGCAGCACGAGCTTGAGCAGCAATAGCTACCTTCTGAACAATTAATTTCGCTTCCTTAGGGTTTTCCTCCAAATAGGTGTTTAAGATTTCTCCTACAGCCATATCTACAGCTCCCATCACCTCATTATTTCCTAATTTGGTTTTGGTCTGCCCTTCGAATTGCGGTTCTGCCACTTTTACAGAAATAACAGCAGTTAGACCTTCTCTAAAGTCATCTCCAGTAATTTCTACTTTTAAGTTTTTTAATAAACCCGATTTATCTGCATAGTTTTTCAGTGTCCGTGTCAAACCTCTACGGAAACCTGCGACGTGAGAACCCCCTTCAATAGTATTGATATTATTCACATAAGAATGCACATTCTCCGAATAGGTATCATTATACTGTAAAGCTAATTCTACGGGAATACCTTGTTTAATTCCTTCTACATAAATGGGATCTGGAATAATTGCCTGACGTGTGCCGTCTAAGAATTTCACAAATTCCTGAAGACCTCCTTGAGATAAGAATTCATCTTTACGATTTGTTCCATCATCATTTTGCTCACGCTCATCTTCTAATGAAAGACGAATTCCTTTATTTAAGAAGGCTAACTCACGTAATCTATTCGCTAAAGTATCATAGTTATATACCGTTGTAAATGTAAAGATTTCCGGATCTGGATGGAAGGTAACAATTGTTCCTCTCTTCTCAGATACGCCAATTTCTTTAACATCATACTGCGGTTTCCCTTGATGGTATTCTTGTTTAAAGATTTTACCTTCACGGTGCACTTCAGCGACTAATAAAGTCGAAAGGGCATTCACACAGGATACACCGACCCCGTGAAGACCTCCAGAAACTTTATATGTATCTTTATCAAACTTACCTCCGGCGTGTAATACTGTCATTACAAGCTCTAGAGCCGATTTATTTTCTTTCTTGTTAATACCTGTCGGAATACCACGTCCATTATCTCGAACTGAGATGGAGTTATCCGGATGGATGGTTACATAGATATCATCACAATATCCAGCTACAGCCTCATCGATAGAGTTGTCAACAACCTCGTAAACTAAGTGGTGTAAACCTTTCACGCCCGTGTCTCCAATATACATGGAAGGACGTTTACGAACAGCTTCTAATCCTTCTAAGACTTGAATATTATCCGCTGAATATGACGATGCATTTTTATTTTCTTCGCTCATTGAGAATCATTAAATACTACTTATCAAAAATACGAAATTTGTGGACAGAAAGCAAGTATATCCCCAAGTATTATACGAGGAAAATAAGCCTGGGATTCGATTTTTTCAAGTTTTTAAGGTGAGCCGAAAAAAATTGTTTTTTTTTATGTAGGTTTGTTTAAAAATTGAAAATAACTAGCAATCCGATGAATAAAATTTTTTCAACAATTTCAAAGGCAACTTTAGCATTAATTATTACTACAGCTGCAGTTTCCTGTAATCAAGGAGCAAAAACAACTGAAGCTGGCAAAAAAGACTCTACTTCTACGGCAGTAAGCAATACGCCATCGACAGAAAAAATCGTGTATATTAACTCTGATTCCTTATCAGAAAAATACGATTACTTTAAAGATATCAAGTCTAAGTTAGAAGCAAAAGTTAAAAAAGCACAAACTGATTTACAAGCTAAAAGTCAAGCTTTCCAACGTGAGGTTGCTGAATACCAACAAAAAGCAGGTACCATGTCCGCTTCAGAGCGTCAAGCTACAGAAGAGAAATTAGGACGTAAGCAAGATGAGTTAGCACGTTTAGATCAAAATGCTTCTGCTTCTATTCAACAAGATGAAGCTTCTGAATTTAATGCGGTATATACTGCTATTACAGAATATTTAAAGAAACATGCAACAGAAAATGGATATACTTTAGTATTAACATACTCTAAATCTAATCCTACTGTATTGTACGCAGATTCTAAATTAGAAATCACGAACGAAGTGGTTAAAGCTTTAAATGAAGAGTACAAAAGCAAGAAAAAATAATTCGTAACCAAACGATATAAAAAAAGCTATTTCTTACCGAAATAGCTTTTTTTTATGCATTTTAGAGTTTGGATAGCAAATTATAATATATGATAAGAACAATTCTTAAGAAGGAAGATCATGGCTTTGAATGGCTCGATATCTATCAGCCTACGGCAGAGGAATTCGCTTATATAGCGCAGAATTTTCAATTATCGGAGGCTTCCATTAAAGACTGTATGGAACCTGTACATCTCCCAAAAATTGAAGAATTTGATGCATATACCTTTATTATTTTACGCACATTTACCGAAAAATATAAAAAAAATTCAGATAGTATTTCAGAGATTACCGAGCGCTTATCCATCTTCTATGGGACAGATTATCTGATAACTATTCATAAAAAACCCATTCAGTTTTTGGATATTTTAGAGGACAGTGTTCGTAAAAGCAGCCGTTATAAATCAGCAAAGCAAATTGCCTATGCCGTGTCTCTGCAAACCGTCTCATCGTATGAAAATATTGCCAATCTACTCGCTGAACGCTTGGACAAATATGAGGAAGCTGTCTTTCTTTCCAATATTCGAAAGCCCATCCTACAAAATGTATATTATGTAAAACGACAGATTGATGTTATTAAAAAAATTCTAGCGCTTTACAAGCCGATGATAGTACATTTTGATAGCGATATATTTAAAAATCTATACACAAGAGACTTAGGAGACATCTACCTGAGATGTAGCGTCTTATATGAAAATCTATCTGAAAATACAGCACAGCTATTGACCATATATTTTAATATATCTTCGAACCATACCAATGAGATTATGCGTACACTTACGGTATTCTCTGTATTTTTTATGCCATTAACCTTTATTGCAGGAATTTATGGGATGAATTTCGCGAATATGCCGGAGCTGGCTTGGTATTACGGATATCCCATATGCATAATTATTATGGCGGGAATCTCACTGGCGATCTACTGGTGGTTTAAAAGAAAAGGCTGGCTATAAGCCAACCTTTTTCTGAGACGTTGTTACGACAAAATCTTTTAGATAATAGGGCTCAAAATAAGCCAGATCTTCCCACTTTTCGGCTTGATAAGCCGCATAGGCTGCTCGCGTTAAATGGGCAGCAGAATTTTCAACATTCGGATAGATTTTAATATTCGAATTTGTGGAAAATAGTTCCTGAAACTTATCTGCTCCAGACCCAAAAAGATGCAATTGAAATCCCTGATCTATCCATGTATCAAAAGAGTGCTCCGTGATAATTTCAGCTGCCGTAGGCACTAAAATTTCTAGTTGATCATTGAGAATTTCAGTATAGACTTCCATTCTCCGGGCATCAATCATCGGTAAAAATAGATTAGTTTTGGATTCCAGCTTTTGGGATGCTAAGAAACCCTGCGCCATTGCGCTTAATGTATTAATGCCTAACAGAGGAATATCCAATGCATAGCATAATCCTTTAGCTGTAGAAACTCCAATACGAAGACCGGTATACGATCCTGGGCCCATACTGACCGCTACAGCAGATAATTCTGCTAAGGTAATGCCTGCCGCTAAGATGACCTCCTGTATGAGTAAGGTG
>DAIQRP010000029.1:10750-18219 GCA_036786125.1 Sphingobacterium sp. | reverse complement strand
CGCCACTGCACAAGTGGAAGTTGCGGTATCTATTTGTAAAATATAAACACTCATGTAAGCTAAATTTTAAGGCACAGGATCATGTCCATGCCCACCCCAAGGGTTGCAGCTCCCAATACGTTTTAAAGTCAGCCAGCCGCCTTTAAATGGCCCATATTTCTGAATAGCTTGATAGCCATACTGAGAACAGGTCGGTGTATAACGACACTGAGCTCCTAAAAATGGGGAGATTAACTTCTGATAGATTTTAATCAGGATCAGAAAGACAAAACCCAAGCCATCTTTAAGAATTCGCTGGTATATGAATTTTAAGATAATCATCTTTAAAACGCGTTATGGCTTTCTCCAATTTATGGAACATGACATCGTATGCTACGGGTGCCTTTCCGACAAACTGAATCGCTAGTAATAACTGTATTTGCTGCTCTTCCAGAAAAGGATAAAGGGAGGTAGATTTCTGTAATCTATAACATTCACGCATTCGCCTTTTTATGGCATTACGATCTACTGCTTTTTTAAATCTACGTTTTGAAACGGAGATTATCGTCTGTGCAGGAACATTGGAGTCTGTTTCTTGCACATAATAAACAATACGATACGGATATAATACAAAGGAAGAGCCCTTATGAAATAGGCTATCAATAAGCCTAACACTACATAAACGTTCTTCCTTTTTAAATGTATTATTTTTCATATTCGATGACTATAAAATTGCCGGCTAATATAGCACGGGTTAACGGTCACCGGCTATGTGAAATTAACCTTTGTGACGGTACTCGTCAGATACTGTTAGGCGTTTTCTGCCTTTAGCTCTACGAGAAGCTAATACTCTTCTACCATTTGCTGAACTCATACGCTCTCTGAATCCATGCTTATTTCTTCTTTTTCTTTGCGATGGCTGAAATGTTCTTTTCATGACGCTTAATATGCTAAATTATTTTTTTAATATCTTAATTATACTCCCTAACAGGAATGCAAAAGTAAAGTTTATTTTAGAAAATAACAAACTTTAAGAGGATAAATATTAACGTAATGCTACTAATATTTAAAAAAAATAGGTTTCCATGCGTTCCTATTAAGATTAGAGGAATTATTTATTTTTTAAAATATCTCTAATCTCTGCTAATAATGTTTCTTCTTTTGAAGGAGCAGCAGGCGCTTCTGCAGCAGGCTCTTCCTTACGTTTTAAAGAATTTAATCCTTTAACCACACAAAAAATACAAAAAGCAACAATAGTAAATTGGATTAATACATTAATAAAATTTCCCACATTGATCGCTACTTCCGTAGTTCCCGCAGCTTCATTAGCTTCTTTAAGGACATATTTAATTTCCGAAAAATCTACGCCTCCAGTTACATATCCAATAGGTGGCATAATAATATCGTCTACTAAGGAAGTCACAATTTTACCAAATGCTCCCCCGATAATTACACCGACTGCTAAATCTACTACGCTACCTCGCATAGCGAACTCTTTAAATTCTTTTAAAAAACCCATATGAAAATTTGTAATTAATTAGATGTTAACCTTATTTTTTAATTGTTATGCAAAAATGTTAAAATACTTATACATATTCAAATTATTTCAGTTAAAGAATTTACAAAAAGACTTATGCTAGATAATTATCGTAAAATAAGTGCTTTAACCTTGTTATTGAAGAGAATATATTTATATTTACGTATTGTTAAGATAATAAACAATAGAATTTATAAAAAGTTTTAATCCATTAAATACCTTAGCTACCCGTATGAAAAAAGTACTCATAGCAGACGATCATAGTATTGTACGATTAGGTGCTTCAGTAATCATCAAGGAAAACTATCCTAACGCTATCATTACTCAAGCTAAAGACTATGCTGAAGTAGATAAGTTATTACGGTTTAATAGTTTCGATTTATTATTACTTGACATTAATATGCCCGGTGGCAATAATATTAAAGTAATTAAAGAAATATTAACATTACAGCCAGATCTTAAAATATTAATATTTTCTTCTTACGATGAAACTCTCTATGCCCTGAGATACATTGAAGCTGGAGCCGTAGGCTACCTAAATAAAAATACAGCTATGGCTGAATTAGCGAATGCAATTCAGACGATAAAAGAAAGAGGGCGTTATATGTCCAATGAAGTAAAGGATTTATATGTTCAGAAACTGACGCAATCTAAATCGCAGTTACATAGCAAAAACCCTTTATCTAAACTCTCGAATAGAGAAGTGGATGTGGCTAAACATTTAATTCAAGGTTTAGGAATTATTGAGGTTTCCAATGAATTAAATCTTTCTGCTTCGACAATAAGCACATATAAGAGTCGCATATTCGAAAAATTAAATGTTTCGAATATTCCTGAACTCATTGAATTATTTAGATTGCATTCTGAGAACTAGTCCTCAGAATGCAATTTCTCTATGATAACTGATCTATAGTTTTCACCGGAATATCGGCCTGTGCTATATGCGTTAAAGCGGCAGGTTTTTGATACGCATACCCCTGGCTTTCCGACATTTCCCACAACATAGGTGACAGGTAATTCAAGGCAGCTTTAAACCCTTGAACTGTGGCCCCAAAGTTTCCAGTATCCTTCGAATTTCTAGCTTCATTTTCAATTTCAAATGGTCCGTCGAAACCCTTGGCTTTTAAGGTATCCACAAAAGCTCTCCAATCCATAGAATCTGAGCCTCCAAAACCAGGTAACATCGCTTCATAATGATGTCTATCCCAATCATGTTGTGGAATATCCACCCCTGCCTGAGCTGCCAATTGCGCATCTACATGTTGCATAGGATACATCGCTCCCCATTGAACACGGGCTTCATTTTGAAGGTTACGTGTAGTCTTCACGTGAATACGTTGCAATCTGGATATATCCGTCTGTTGAATTACATCCACGGGATTTATATTCTGCCATACATCATGCGAAGGATCGTAAATCTCCCCATGTGCAGCACTTGGAATCATCGCATACATTAATTTACGTGCAGCTAATACTCCAGGTAGATTATTATAGGTAGAGGTATAACGAGAAGATCTCCAACCTTCCATTGGACAATTTTCATATAATACGGTAACGCCTAAACTTTCAGCATACTTTACAATCGGTTCAAACACACGTTTATATTCATCCAAGTTCTTTTGGAAACCATCAATTTCATTTCCTAATTCATGGTTATAGCCTACGAAAGTTCCGACTTTCACATTATTGGCATCCCCTCCTAATAAGTGGGCTATACGGATTAATTTCAATAAGTGGTTTTGATTTTTCACCCGTTCCGCCTCATCTCCACCAATCATATTCTCAAAAGCGCCTAATGAAAGTTGTAAGCCAGCTTCATTAAACTGCTCTAAAGTTTGTTTTGCTTCCTCTAAGCCGAAATTTTCGTAAGCTAAGTGGGTAGCAGTATGATCTTGACGCGTACCATCTTTACGGAATACACATAAGTCAATTCCCGCTGCACCAATATCTTGAGTAACTTTTAATAGTTCGGGTAAACCAAGTTTATCAAATGCCGAACTCATGACCCAAATGGGGTTATTTAATGTTTGTATCATATCTAGATTTGAGGATTTTTAAGCATTATATCAAGCTTAAAGATAAAAAAAATCCAGCTTAAAAGGAATTATTTTTAGATGTCAAGCTTATGTTTACTTAGAAAAGATAAACAACGAAGATTTACCGCACTAGCTTCAAATAAAAAAGGGCTTTCTAAAGAAAGCCCTTTTTTATTTGAAGCATTTATAGCTCTCTATCCGAGAGCAAGCTATTATATTAATCTACGTTATCGTGTAGAAAAGAGTTATTCGGTTTAATTTCCGTATTCCCATCTTCAAAAGATAGAGTAAAACGGGAAACTTGAGATTGCGATGAATGTGGAACATCATCTAAAGCCATTTGTTTTCTTTTATAAGCCGGCTCATTTTCTAATTCTTGCAAGCCATTGGAAGATTTCAATTTCATGCTTAACTCTTTCAAACGTAAGATACGTTCTTTAGTTTTCATTAATTGATCTTCAAAAGAGGCTGCTTCCTGAAGTTGCTCTTGTTGAATTTCTTGTGGAGACGAGAAATCCGCACGTGGAGCTGGAGCAGGAGTCTGTGTATTATATTCATCAAATACTGTAGGCAATTCAAAATGGAATACCGAAGGGGAAGTTTTTACTTCAAAATCTTCATTTTGATTCGACGATTCCTCTTTAGCAGGTTCAGCAAACTCTAAAGCGTGACGGATTACCGAAGGATCATTTTCTACAGCTTTATTTTGAACGGAAGCCTTAGGATGAGTGAATAGATCATTTTGCGATGGAGTTGGAGACACATACGCCGGTTGAGCAGACATCGTCGGATTATTCGGTTGAGACACCGGTTTAATTAATGATTCCGCAGGAGCAGTAGTCTCGCGAGGAACATTTTGTGTTACGGGTCTAACGAATGGAGAATGCGTAGGCTCATCAGTTAAGGGAAGCGCAACTTTTTCATTTTCCTTTTCTTTCACACGCTGCTCTGAAGTTTGAAATCCAGTAGCGATAATCGTTACGGATAATTCATCTTCAAAATTTTCATCGATACAGTTACCCCAGATTAAATCTGCAGAAAGACCTGCTTTCTCTTGAATATAATCTGTAATAATAGCAACCTCATCCATGGTTACTTCTTTTTTACCGGAAGTAATATTTAATAGAATATAACGAGCACCTTCAATTTCATTATCTTTTAATAATGGAGAAGCTAACGCTCCTTCTACCGCTAAAGCAGCACGCTCATCGCCAGTAGCTACGGCATTTCCCATGATGGCAACACCTGAATCATTCATTACGGTACGAACATCTTTAAAATCGACGTTTACATAACCAGGGATAGTAATAATTTCAGCAATACCTTTTGCAGCAGTTGTTAAAATATCATCCGCTTTAGCAAATGCAGCAGTCATAGTCAAATTTCCGAAGATTTCACGTAGACGATCATTTGAAATTACTAAATAGGAATCTACATATTTACGCAATTCATTTAATCCATCTTCCGCTTGAGAACGACGTTTTTTACCTTCGAAAGTAAATGGCGTAGTTACAATAGCTACAGTCAAAATACCCAATTCTTTAGCTGCTTTAGCTAAAACTGGACTTGCACCTGTACCTGTACCACCACCCATTCCTGCAGTAATAAACAACATCTTCGTATTTGTTCCCAACATACGTTTGATATCCTCAATACTTTCGATAGCAGAGTTTTCACCAACATCAGGGTCGGCTCCAGCTCCCATACCTTCAGTTAAGCTTGTTCCTAATTGTACTTTATTAGGTATCGCACTTAATTCTAACGCTTGAGCATCTGTATTACAAACAATAAAATCAACCCCACTAATTCCTTGACTATACATATGGTTAACGGCATTTCCACCGCCACC
This sequence comes from Sphingobacterium sp., assembly GCA_036786125.1. Lineage (GTDB taxonomy): Bacteria > Bacteroidota > Bacteroidia > Sphingobacteriales > Sphingobacteriaceae > Sphingobacterium. Next base: position 12,818 of record DAIQRP010000029.1, on the reverse strand, counting down.
ACCAACGCCAATAACTTTGATTATCGACGATTGTTCTTTTAACATTTCAAACTGTATTGACATAACTTATCCCTATTTATCTCATTTTGAATATGATATTTAGAAACAGCATACTCAAAATAAGTAATGTAATAATAGTAATTTTTCCACAAAAGTTTTCCACAAATGTTAAAATGTGGAAAACTCTAAAAAATGTGGAAAATTATTTCTTTCCTAAAAAAGTATCGTCATCAATCTCGTTGCCATCTTTTACGAATTCACTAAACATTCGCTTTAACCAGCTGTGCTTTTTCTCCTGCTGTTCACCGACTTCTTGAGTCGTAGTTTTGTGCTCTACAGGTTTTGCAGCAACCATTCGACGGCTATCTTCCTCCTCTTCAAAAGCAAGAATACCTTTGATTAATAAACCAATACTTGTTGCATATAATGGGCTTTTTAACTCATCATATAATGGTCTTGGGAGCGTCTCATTTTTCGCTAAATATTCATTTGGAAAACCTAAACGACAGGAAATACCTGTAATAAATTCTACCAATTGAACCAAGTGTTTTAATTGAGCACCTCCCCCAGTGATTACAATACCTCCAATTAATTTACTTTCGTAACCTGAAGATTTAATTTCATAATACACATGTTCGATAATTTCTTCCATACGTGCCTGAATTATAAAAGCGAGGTTTTTGACAGAAATTTCTTTCGCCTCTTTACCACGCAATCCAGGTACACAAATGACTTCATTATCTTTATTTTCATCAGCTAAAGCTGAACCAAAACGTACTTTTAATAATTCAGCTTGACTACGTAATACGGAGCAACCTTGTTTGATATCTTCCGTTACGATATTACCTCCTAAAGGAATTACTGCCGTATGACGGATAATACCTTCGTGGAAGATAGCCACATCCGTAGTACCCCCACCAATATCCACAAGAACCACACCAGCATCTTTTTCAGCTTCATCCAACACAGCTTCGGAAGAGGCTAAAGGCTCTAAAATTAATTCAGAAACCTCTAAATTAGAGTTATCTATACATCTCTTGATATTTTTAATATCAGAAACACGTCCAGATATAATATGGAAGTTCGCTTCAATACGACGTCCAGCCATACCAATAGGTTCTTTGATGCCTGGCTCATTATCTATCGTAAACTCCTGAGGTAAGACGTGGATAATCTCTTCTCCTGGAGGAAGCACGAGCTTATACATATCTGAAATTAACTTCTCAATATCTTTACGAGAAATTTCATCATCATGATCTGTCTTTGTTAAGATACCACGATGCTGAATACTCTTAATATGCTGCCCGGCAATACCTACATTAACCACTTTAATATCGACGTTAGATTGCCCTTCAGCAATTTCAACGGCTTCCAAAATACTGGTTACTGTCTTTTGTATATTAGCAACCACTCCACGGTTAACACCCGCAGACTCGGCTTTACCAACACCCAAAAGCTCGATTTTATTTGTGCCACTGCGTCTCCCTACAGTTACACAAATCTTTGTTGTTCCAATATCTAAACCTACGATAATTGGATTTTCTCTTTCGATTTCTGCTGATTTTGAATTCATACTTCTACTGTGTATAGATGCTCAATATTATAATACTTTTAATTCTTCTTCTGCGGCCTGTTGCATTCCTTCAAAAGACCAGTTTCCACGCTTTTCACAGATAATCTGTCCAGCGTATTTTACATTGACTTTATCATAAGCTTGACTACCTACTCTAGGCATTATCTCCTGATAAAATACATTTAATAGTTCAAATTTCTGCGCCAGAGAGTCTGCATTTCCAATAATCAACTGTTGATCTCCCACACGTGGAACCAACTCGATATCCTGATTATCGTTAACATAAATCTGCACGACTTGATTTGACCATAATTCATCTTTATTTATAAAGTTTACGACTTCAAATAAATTGCTTAAGGTTTCCGAATCCATGGCTTCCAATGGAGCTTTATACCCTTCTGCTATATTTCCTGTTGCAATGAGTACACGTGGTACATATTTTAACGTCGTCGGCACTTTTAATCCCTTCTGATCGAGGTAATATTCCTTTCCCAA
>DAIQRP010000029.1:8357-10740 GCA_036786125.1 Sphingobacterium sp. | reverse complement strand
TTGATTACACGCATTACGACTTCACGCTGTGTCAAATCTATGGTTAGATGCCCAGACATATCCATATGCACTGAGGCTGAGGATACATAAGGCAGTGCACGTAAGGAATTTTCCATATCATGCGTCTTAATCGATCGCAATTCCTTTCCTACAATCTGTCCATATTTCAATTTCAATAAATTTGAAATATCTTCCTGATCGATAAAAGACTCTTTTCCTTTAATCAGAATTTTTAATTCTGTGCACACTTGCTTTTCATCTTCTTTATTCACCCGAATCATCAAAAAGACCACTGCCGTAAGCACACATAGTCCTATGCAGGTCATAAAGACGATTCTCCAGCGTATATTACGAATCCAATTAAGCATGATTTAAAATAACACCTAAAGGTTTAACCAATCGATCAATATCCCCTGCTCCTACAGTAACTAGTAGCTCGGGACGTTCCTGAGTCGCAAATTCCAATACCTGTTCAGGACTCACGATCTGCTTTTCAGCAGCTGTAATTTTATCCAATAACCAGCTTGAGGTCACCCCTTCAATAGGCAACTCCCGTGCAGGATAAATTTCCATTAACAGCACGCGGTCTGCCAAGGATAATACCTCTGCAAAACCATCTACGAAATCACGTGTACGGCTAAATAAATGCGGTTGAAATACCACATTTAATTTTTTTGCTGGATACAATTTCCGCATAGAATGGATAAAGGCACGCAACTCTTCCGGATGATGTGCATAATCATCGATATAAACGGTATCCGGTGTTCTTACTATATATTCAAAGCGACGTTTTACCCCTTTGAAATTACTTAGGGCTCTGGCAATTTTATCGTCAGAAATTTCCAGTATTTTCGCTACTGTAATGGCCGCTACGGCATTCTCCACATTGTGAATTCCCGGAAGACCTAAATGTAGATTTTCCAGGGTTCCTTTTTCTCCTAAATAGTCGAAATAGAACTCTCCATCTTGAACGCGAATATGAGATGCATATACCTTAGAAATACCCTGTGCAGAATAATTTATTTCCGCTTTAAAAGGTAATCCTTCTTTAACAATTTTTAGACCATTTTCAACCACACGGTCTAAAAACATAGAAAAACTTTCAATTAAATGCGATTCATCTCCATATATATCTAAATGATCAGCATCCGCTGAAGTCAACACCGCAATATTCGGATGTAAAGTCAAAAAAGAACGATCGAATTCATCGGCTTCAACGACTACCACATTATTATTTCCATATAATACATTGCTCTCATAATTACTGGAGATCCCTCCTAAAAAGGCCGAGCAATCGTAGCCAGAATCTTTTAATATATGAGCAATTAAAGAGGAGGTTGTCGTCTTTCCATGCGTTCCTGCTACAGCAATAGTAAATCGGTTTTCGGAAATTATGCCTAAAACTTCAGAACGCTTATATAAGCGATGGCCTAATTCTGCTAAGTAGTTCTTAATTGGCGAATGGCTTGGAATCGCAGGAGTATAAATAATTAAGGTTTTTTCATCAACCTGGGTAAACAGCTTATCGATAGTGTTAATCTCATCCGAATAGGAAACCTGAATTCCTTCATTGACTAACTTTTTAGTCAATTCCGTTTCCGTACGATCATATCCCGCAACCTGGCAACCTAAATGATTAAAATAACGTGCTAGGCCTGACATTCCAATGCCGCCTATACCGATTAAGTAAACCTGTTTAATTTGGTCAATATTCATATTCATCTTATTTTCCTTTCGCTATCGCCAATACTTGTTTTGCAATCACTTGATCTGCATCTAAACGCGCTAATGCCGAAATATGCTTTGATAAGGATTCACATTGATCTGAATCTGCTAATAATTCTATTGCCGTATTCATTAATTTTTCTGCAGCCTCAATATCTTTCACCATTAGAGCCGCCTGCTGATGCACTAATGATAAGGCATTTTTAGTTTGATGATCTTCTGCCACATTTGGTGAAGGAACTAAAATTGCGGCCTTGCCTACCACACATAATTCTGAAATCGTACCTGCACCTGCACGCGCAATAATAATATCCGCCGCAGCATAGGCATAATCCATACGTTGTAAAAACGGCAATAGCTTAACACCTTCACTCAGGGTTAATTCTTGTTTTAGCTGCTCATAATAATAGGAACCGCACTGCCAGATTACCTGTATACCCAGATTTTCCAAATGAGCCAAAGATGCCTGCACACAATTATTTAAGGTTTTGGCACCTAAACTGCCTCCCGTTACTAAGATGGTTTTCTGCGTTGGCTTTAAACCATAGAAAGCCAAGGCTTCCTCTCTCTTACCTGCAATTTCTACCGAAGCGCGACGAATCGGATTTCCGGTAAGCAATAGCTTATCTGCAGGAAAGAACTTATCCATACCTTCATA
>DAIQRP010000029.1:940-8347 GCA_036786125.1 Sphingobacterium sp. | reverse complement strand
AGCAACACAAATCTGTGATGCTTTGCTGCCTAATTTCTTATTGGTTACCCCAGCATAAGAATTCTGCTCTTGAATTAAAGTTGGAATCCCCAAACGGTTAGCCATCATTAATAAAGGACCCGAAGCAAAACCTCCAACACCTACTGCCACATCGGGTTTAAACTGTTGAATCACTTTTTTTGCCTTAAGCAGACTTTTAATCATTTTATAAGGTAAGAGGATATTCTTCCATAGAGACTGTCGGTTAATTCCTTGAATATCTAAACCCACAATTTCATAACCTGCAGCTGGAACTTTTTCCATTTCCATCTTACCATGAGCCCCGACAAATAAAATTTCTATTTGCGGATCTATTGTTTTTAAAGCATTCGCAATCGCTACTGCAGGAAATATATGTCCTCCAGTTCCACCACCACTAATTATAACTCGTTTCGCCATGCTTTTGTATATTATTTTAAATCGAACCGACTACGACCTTTTTTACTTTAGGGCGTTCATCTAATTCTCCTTTATCTTTTAATTCTTCAATATTACGACTGACCGAAAGGATAATTCCCAAAGCGATAGACGTAAATAATATCGAGGTACCCCCCATACTCACCAAAGGTAATGGAACCCCAGTTACCGGACCCAATCCTACGGCTACAGCCATATTAGCCAAGGCCTGTATGGTCAGTGAAAAGCCTAGACCGGCAGCTAAAAAAGCACCAAAGGCCTTTGGACTCATCGTCACGATACGGATACATCGGTACATTAATGCCAAATAGAGGAATAGAATAATAGTTCCTCCAATCATCCCATATTCCTCAATAATAATCGCGAAGATAAAATCGGAATACGGATGTGGTAATACATTTCGCTGTACGGAATTCCCAGGACCTTTACCAAATAAACCTCCTGTGGCAATCGCTATTTTTGCATTATTCGCTTGATAGTTTTTATCATCTTGAAAGGATACCGGCTGTGTATTATGCGTATCGACCTGCTCGGTTTTAAAGAAGGCACTAACCCTAGACATATAGGTTTTACGACGTGGCCCTAATAAAAGGACAACACTTAATAAAAGCATTCCTACAACCGATACGACGGCTATTTTCTTAAAAGATACGCGCCCAATTAATAGCAATAATAAACTTACCCCAAAGAGCATTAATGCCGTGGATAAATTGGCTAAAGCAATTAAAATAAACACGAGCGATACCGCCCCCATAATGGGAATAAAAGATTTTCTTAAATCATCTATCTCTACCTGCGTACGCGATAACATTCTGGCTAAGAAGGTAATCAAAGCTAACTTCGCTAAATCGGAGGTCTGAAAAGTTTGATTAATTACCGGAATAGTCACCCATCTACTCGCTTCATTAACCTTATTTCCAAAGACTAAGGTATATAAGAGTAAGGGAATCGTAATTAACATCAGCACTTTTGAAATCCCAGCATAATAACGGTAATCCAAAGTATGCGAGAAGTACATTAAGATAAATCCTGCAATAATAATGGAGAAATGCTTAAAGAGATATAATTCCGTTCCTTTGCCCTCTTTATAGGCTAAAGTACCCACAGAGCTATATACCGCTAAAAGCGAAAATCCAGACAATAGAATTACTATAATCCAGATCCAACGATCTCCTTTTAGTTTAGATAATAGTAATTCTGTATTCATATTCTTTTTTTTAAAATCCTTATAAGGCTAAAACTGCGGCTTTAAATTGATCACCACGGTCTTCATAATTTTTAAACCAATCGAAACTTGCACAGGCCGGAGACAATAAAACAGTATCTCCTTTAACGGCTAAATGTGATGCTAATGCCACGGCATCAGTCATCGAATTTGAGTTGACAATTAAATCCGTTACCTCTTCAAACTCCGCATGAATCTTAGCGGTATCTTTACCGATACATACAATAGCACGGACTTTATCTTTAACTAAGTCTTTTAAAATGCTATAGTCATTTCCTTTATCCACCCCTCCTAATAATAAAACTACAGGTGCAGATACACTTTCCAATGCATACCATACCGAATTTACATTCGTAGCTTTGGAATCATTGATATAATTTACTGCAGCAATTGTTGCTACATCTTCCAATCGATGCGGAATATTAATATAAGAAGCCATAGATTGCTTCATAATATCATTTCTCAATTCCTGAACTTTGGCAATTAAGCCAGATGCCATGCTATTGTATATATTATGTTTTCCTTTTAATGCTAACTCTTCGGTATTCATAGTAAAAGTATCTCCTTCAGGGGTATTGATAATCATCTTATTATTGGCGCCTAAATAGGCTCCTTGCACTAATTCTTGATCTTGGGAAAATGGTAATACCACCGCTTCCGTATGATGTCTATTTAAAGCAGAAACGGTTTCCGGATCATCTAAACAATAAATAAAATAATCCGCTACCGTTTGATTTCGAATCATTCTAAATTTAGAGTCCACATAATTTTCCATTTTATGGTCGTAACGATCTAAATGGTCTACAGTAATATTTAAGATCACCGCGACATCAGCACGGAAATGATACATATCGTCTAACATAAAGCTAGAGATTTCCAATACGTAATAATCAAACTTCTCACGGGCTACCTGATAAGCAAAACTCTGACCGATATTACCTGCTAAGCCTACATTTAAACCTGCTTGTTGCAGCATATAATAGGTTAACATCGTGGTCGTAGATTTCCCATTGGAGCCTGTAATACATAATAATTTGGCATCCGTATACTGAGCGGCAAATTCAATCTCTCCAATTACTGGCACTGCCGTTTTCTTTAATTCTATAATCAAGGCCGCAGTCTCCGGAATCCCTGGACTTTTTACGACCAGATCCGCGCTTAAAATACCTGCGGTACTATGCCCTTCTTCTTCAAAAGAGATTCCCTCCTGCACAAGTTGACTTTTATAGCGATCCGCAATCTTTCCATAATCGGAAACAAATACCTCGAACCCTTTTTCCTTAGCTAAAATAGCTGTCCCTACTCCGGATTCACCAGCACCTAGAACCACGAGGGTTCCTGATTGTGGATAATATTCTTTAGATATAATAGCCATACTGATTATCTAATTTTTAAGGTTACAATGGTTAAAACTGCTAAAATAACGCCTACAATCACAAAGCGAGTCACGATTTTAGCCTCATGATAACCTTTCTTTTGATAGTGGTGATGCAATGGAGACATTAAAAATATTCTTCTGCCTTCACCATATTTTTTCTTCGTGTATTTAAAGTAAGAAACTTGTAAAATCACGGATATATTTTCAATTAAAAATACGCCACATAAAATCGGAATTAATAACTCCTTACGAATTAAAATAGCAAAGGCCGCGATTACTCCTCCAATGGCTAGGGATCCAGTATCCCCCATAAATACCTGCGCAGGATAGGTATTATACCATAAGAAACCAATACAAGCTCCTACAAATGCCCCCGCAAAAATTACTAACTCCCCAGAATTCGGGATATACATAATATTCAGGTAATCCGAAAATATAACGTTTCCGGAAACATAGGCCAAAATCGCCAGAGTAATTCCAATAATAGCAGAGGTTCCCGTGGCGAGCCCATCTATACCGTCGGTAATATTTGCCCCATTTGATACAGCTGTAACAATAAAAACAACCACTAATAGAAACACTAAAAAAGAGATAAACTCTCCCGTTAATCCAAATGAACTTAATACTTTCGCGTAATCAAATTCATTATTTTTATAAAACGGAATATTGGTCTTTGTAGACTTAATATTCTCTGCATAGTATTTCTCTCCAGTTCCTGTATTCACAATAACATCTACAGGACGTGTGGAAGTCGGTTGAGAAACATTTTGACGAACGACAATATCGGGGTGAAACTGCATCGTTAAGGCAATGATAACGCCTAATCCAACCTGCCCAATAACTTTAAAACGTCCAGCTAATCCTTCTTTATTATGACGGAATACTTTAATATAATCATCTAAAAATCCAATTGCTCCCATCCATAAGGTGGAAACAATCATAATTAAAATATAGATATTCGATAGGTTGGCAAATAAAACTGTAGGAATTAAAATCCCCGCAATAATTATTAAACCTCCCATAGTTGGAGTTCCTTGTTTTTGTTTTTCCCCCGCTAAGCCTAAGTCACGAATCGTCTCCCCAACTTGCTTATCGTGTAACGCTTTAATTAAACGTGCCCCAAATACCGTTGTTATAATTAAAGAAACTATAACAGCCATAGCTGTACGAAAGGAGATATACTGAAATAATCCCGCTCCAGGGATATGTACATGCTCGTTTAACCAAGTGAATAGATGATAAAGCATACTATTTATTTTTCTTCAAATGTTAATTCTAAAATCTCTCTATCATCGAAATGATGGCGTACACCATGAATTTCCTGATACTTCTCATGTCCTTTTCCAGCAACTAAAATAATATCATTTGCTGTTGCCAGTTGATAGGCGGTACGAATAGCCTCTTTTCGATCTGCTATCGTCAGCACCTTTCTCGCTTGTCCCATTGGAATTCCGGCCTGCATATCGGCAATAATCTGTGCTGGATCTTCCGTTCTGGGATTATCAGATGTGATAATTAAACGATCCGACTGTGCTAAAGCTACGGCTGCCATCTCTGGTCTTTTTGTTTTATCACGATCGCCACCACAGCCTAAAACGGTTATAATCTGCTGTCCTGCTTGTCTTAATCCGACAATGGTAGATAATACATTTTCCACCGCATCCGGGGTATGGGCATAATCCACAATACCGACAACTCCAGAAGCCGATTGAATGGTTTCAAATCTTCCTTCTGCTCCAGTGATTACCGATAATGCCGTTAATACTTTATCCGTTTCCTGCTCTAATAAAATAGCTGTCGCATAGACTGCTAAAAGATTGTATGCATTGAAACCACCGACTAATTTCACCCAAACCTCTTGGTTATCTATGGCTAATAACATTCCATAGAAATGACTTTCTATTACTTTAGCTTTAAAATCGGCTATATGCGTCAGTCCATATGTTTTTTTATGGGCTGCCGTATTTTGTAACATCACATTTCCATTTCTATCATCGGCATTTGTTAAAGCAAAAGCATGTTTTTCTAAACCATCGAAAAACTGTTTTTTGGCTTTAATATAATTATCAAATGTTTTATGAAAATCTAAATGATCATGCGTGATATTGGTAAATAAACCTCCGACAAAACGTAATCCTGTAATCCGATGTTGAATAATGGCATGTGAACTTACTTCCATAAAGCAATAATCACAACCATCATCTACCATCTTTCTCAATAATTCATTTAATTGAATAGGATCCGGAGTCGTATGTGTCGCTGGGATAACCTGATCCCCAATTTTATTTTCAACAGTGGAAAGTAAGCCGACATGATAACCCAATTGACTGAACAATTGAAATAATAAAGTGGCTACTGTAGTCTTTCCATTGGTTCCCGTTACTCCGACAAGTTTTAATTCATGGGAAGGCTGATTATAAAAATTAGCCGCAGCTATACCTAAGGCATAGGCTGTATCTTCCACCTGAATATAAAGTACCTGAGGGTTTAACTCCGCAGGCAACTCTTCCACAAGAATCGCGGTAGCTCCCAAAGTAATAGCTTTCTCCACATACAAATGACCGTCTGTCTGTACGCCACGAATAGCGACAAACAACGTATCCTGACCCACCTTTCTCGAGTCGAAACACAAAGATGCCAGCTCGATATCAAGCTGACCCACAACCTGAATAACAGGTATATTGTGAATGATGTCTTTTAGTTTCTTCATTAATTTAATGTTATCTGAATTGGCGTACCAATTTTTATATTTTGTCCTACAGCTAATGATTGACTAATAACTTTTCCTCTACCGGAAACCGAGGTTTTAAATCCGGCATTCTCCAAGGTATAAATCGCATCAATTAAGCCCATTCCCACTACATCCGGAACACGTCCTTCTTTTATTTCTACATCTATAAACGGAACGCCTTTAGCCGAAGTATCGACAACTCCTTGCGCTACATCATTCCAATTAAATGATTTAATCCCTAACGCTTCATATACTTTCATCGAAGCCTGACGGGAACCTTTTAAGGTTAAAGGAACTTGATTCACAGAAAGATTTTTCGCTTTACGATCGAAATTATTATGCATTTCTAAATCATTCGCAAAAACCATATCTGCTAATTCCTTAAATACTGGTCCGGCTACAGAACCTCCATAATATCCATTTCTAGGGTTTCGAATAACCACAATAATGGAGTATTTTGGATTTTCAGCTGGAAAATATCCAGCAAAGGAAGACTGATACTTCCGCTGTCCATATCCCCGCGCTCCATCTGCCATCTGTGCAGTTCCGGTTTTTCCTCCGGAAGTATATAATGGATTTCTCAATCGCTTACCTGTACCTTCCGTCATTACCCCTTCTAACATGCCTCGAACTTGTCCGATAGCACTTTCAGAAGCAATGCGTTCACTGATAACGCGAGCTTGAAAAGTCTCTACGGTATTACCTAAGTGACGAATCTCTTTTACAAATAACGGAGCGACCATTTTCCCGTCATTAGCTACGGCATTATAAAGTGCTAAGGTCTGCAATGGAGTTAAAGCCATTTCATATCCATAAGCCATCTGCACCAAGGATAATCCGGACCAACTTTTGCTATCGGGTTGCTTTATCCAAGCCCGACCTTCTCCAGGAATCTGCAATCCTAATTTCTTTCCTAAGCCCATCTGTACGAGCTTTGAAGTAAAACGCTGTGGATTATCTTTATAATGAGTATGGATAATCTTTGTAATCCCCACGTTTGAAGATTCTTCAAAAGCCTTCTTAGCCGTCATTAAAGATGTTTTTGGTGGATGCGAATCACGGATGGTATGTCTATACACTGGAAATGTTCCATTGCCCACATTGACTACCGTACTCGAATCGATTACACCATCATCAATAGCAGCCAGATAAGAGGCTAACTTAAAAGTAGATCCTGGATCTGCGGACTGGGCAATTGCATAATTAAATTTCTCTCGGTATACCCCATCGGTATCTTTAGTGAAATTCGCTACAGCTCGCACCTCTCCGGTTTTAACCTCCATTAAGATAACACAACCATTATCTGCATTGGATTGAATTAACTGCTTCTCTAATGCTCTTTGAGCCATATCCTGCATATTAATATCAATCGTAGAGATAATATCAGAACCATCAATTGGAGCCACCTCAATATCGCGGTTAACTGGAATCCAAACGCCACCTGCAATACGTTGCATTAAACGTTTCCCAGACTTTCCATCGATAAACTCACCATAAGCTCCTTCTAAACCTACCCCAACGCCTTGATTGGTTTTATAACCAATAGTACGGGCAGCTAAGTTTGTAAAAGGTAAAATCCGTTTATTCTTACGTTCCGCAATTAAGCCTCCTTTATAT
>DAIQRP010000029.1:0-930 GCA_036786125.1 Sphingobacterium sp. | reverse complement strand
GGGAAATGTACGTACGTCTTTTAGCTCTTGATGACTTACATTACGTTTGATTAAAACGTAACGCTGTTTCTTATTGCGTCCTTCTTTTAATAATGTCAAATACTGTCTAGCCGATTTATCTCCGAAATAAGAGGATAATTTTTGCGCCAAGGAATCTACTTTCAGGTTGAACACATCATTATCTTCTTCCGGAAGTGCCATGGCATCAAAGCGCAGTTCATATTCCGGAACCGAAGTAGCAAGCAGACTGCCATCGTTTGAATAGATATTCCCCCGAGCGGCCTCTACTTCTCTTTCCATAATCGAAAGACTATCGGATAATCTGCGCCACTTATCTCCATCTACATATTGCAGGTGAAATAACTTAAAGAACACACAGATAGCAAACACTACCATTGCTCCAAAAGCAAGATATACACGGACAAGTATCGTTGTTCTGATATTCATATGCTATTCTTACTTTTTCTCTTTCACGATTTCAATTTTAATAGGCGGCTGAGTTCGCTCTTTCAAACCCAGGGTATCTACACGTTTAGCAATTTCCGTCTGTGTAGATAATTTCATCAACTCAGCAGATAGGGATTTATAATCCCAGCTTAATTCTTTGACATCTCGACTCAGTCGATCAATCTTTCGAATGGTACGCTCCGCTAAATGCTTATTGGAAATATACAGCATCATTAAGAAGGCTATAAAGGCAAAGAAAGGCATATATCCCATAATGGAAGAAGTAGACATCTTACGCATAGAGAAGAGCTTCTTAAAAAACTCTTGGGTCTCTTCGGCTTTTTCTTCTTCTGCGTCGTGTAACTCTTCCTGAATCTCCTCACTTAACTCTTTACCTTTAATTGTATTCTTAATCATAGCAGGCCTCCAGTTTAAGCTTCGTCTAATTTTTCAGCAATACGTAGTTTCGCACTACGCGATCTA
>DAIQRP010000231.1:294-2384 GCA_036786125.1 Sphingobacterium sp. | reverse complement strand
GTGGATTCGATACAAAAAATATAGAAATCAATCCCAATCCTCCCGCAATTAAAGAAAAGGCATGTGTTTTCTTACGTCCATATCGCGCAGAGATTTTAGGTAGAAATAAGGCATATACTGCAGAAATAGCATTGTATGTCCCAAAGAGTACCCCTACCCAATTGGCTGCATCTGCATAAAGTGGAGAGTGTGGATCATCCGCCGGAACCCCATAAATATGGGTAGCAATAGCTGGAGTAGAAAATACCCACATGGAAAATAAAGCAAACCAAGAAAAAAACTGAACATAGCCCAATTGTTTCATGGCCTTTGGCATCTGCTTTAAGTCATCTAGGATAGCCCAAAGTCCTTTATCCTTTTTGTGGACCTCCGATAAAATTTCATTAGCAGGACTTTCAATAAGACTTTGCTGTTCGTGCTCAAAGGCAGCTAATTCTGATGGACTATATTCCGATGTTGTCAAAATAGTCCATAGAATGGTGACCAACAAAAAGAAAGCCCCACAGTAGAACGAATAGATAACATTATCAGGCACATGTCCCACTTCCGCTATTTTTGAAACCCCTAAATATTCAGCAAAGATATAAGGTAACCAGGAGCCGATTACTGCGCCAGCACCGATTATAAAAGTTTGAATAGAAAAGCCTAAACTCCTCTGTTCTGACGGTAGATTATCAGCTACTAAAGCTCGAAAAGGCTCCATAGTAATATTAATCGAAGCATCCATAATCATTAACATTCCCGCTCCTACCAGTAATGGCGATGCTAACGTGGTCAGCATCGAAGAATTAGGCATTAAGATTAAGGCTATTGCCGTCAGTATTGCTCCAACTAAAAAATATGGCCTTCTTCTCCCCAAGCGGTTCCATGTACGGTCTGAATAATGACCTATTATCGGTTGAATAATCATCCCTGTTAATGGGGCAGCCAACCAAAATAAAGATAGATGTTCCACATCTGCTCCAAAGGTTTGCAGGATGCGTGAAGCATTTCCATTTTGTAAGGCAAAACCAGTCTGTATTCCTAGAAATCCCATACTCATATGGAATATCTGAGCCACAGACAACAGGGGCTTTTTATTTTTTTGTGCCATAATTTAGATCCTCACTCGGTTAAATAATTAAGGTAGATTGAGCAGATATACTATATTCTTGTCCGAAAACAGTCAAATGCATCTCAGCTGAAGAGTGATTCCGTAAAGTAACACTTTCTGCAGATATATCAATACCTAAGAGCTGATCTCTAAATTGAATCTGAAAAGCATAACGCGTCCACTCTTTCGGTAAAAATGGGTTGAGATGTACTTGCTCATCCCGCACACGCATGCCCGCAAATCCTTCGACAATAGACATCCATGTCCCTGCCATGGAGGTAATATGTAATCCATCTTCAGTATCATTATTATAGTCGTCTAAATCTAAACGTGCAGTACGTAAATAGAATGCATAGGCGCGCTCTAAATCACCAATCTTGGCCGCAATAATAGCATGTAGACAAGAGGATAATGAACTTTCATGAACAGTTCGAGCTTCATAGAAATCGAAATTTCTTTTAATGGTGGCTATATCATACCGGTCTTCCAAGTAATAGATGCCCTGTAAGACATCGGCCTGCTTAATAAAACATGAACGCAAAATGCGGTCCCAGCTCCATTTTTGGTTCAATGGCCTTTCGGATAATGGTAGTTGGGAAACTAATATCTGCTCTTTGTCTAAATATCCATCTTGCTGTAAGAAAACCCCAAGTTTCTCACTATAAGGAAAGAACATATGGTCGATAATATGTTGCCAATCGGTTGCTTCATGCGCTTGCCATTGAACTTGCTCAATCAATTGTTCATATCTAAGCGCATCCTGCTCCTTTAACCAGGCTAATGAACTTAAGGTATATGCTAAACACCAGGAAGCAATGGTATTGGTATACCAGTTATTATTCACATTATTTTCATATTCATTCGGACCAGTTACACCCAACATCACGTATTGCTGCTTTTCCTCGGACCAATTGACCCGCTGTTTCCAAAATCTACTGATAGCAATCAATACTTCTAATCCATATGCAGAAAGATAATGCTGGTCACCTGTATAACG
>DAIQRP010000231.1:0-284 GCA_036786125.1 Sphingobacterium sp. | reverse complement strand
CTATAGAACCATTTCTATGAATTTCTTCAAATGTTATTTCCCATTCATTATGACATTCCTCCCCATTAATTGTAACCATAGGATAAAGAGCTGCCCCATTGGAAAACCCTAATTTTTCGGCATTTTCAATAGCTTTTCCCAATTGATTGTAGCGATAGATTAATAGGTTCTTAGCAACCTGAGGAGGTCGAGAACCTAAGTAAAATGGAATACAGTAGGCTTCCGTATCCCAGTAAGTCACGCCTCCATACTTCTCTCCCGTAAATCCTTTCGGTCCGATATTT
>DAIQRP010000028.1:26092-29322 GCA_036786125.1 Sphingobacterium sp. | reverse complement strand
TTAGGCGGTCTTTGTCTACTAATTGGCTTATTGCCGGAATTATTCTTATCCCTTAAAACCTCAGGCCATGCTAACTTTGTGGAAGGAATCAGTCAGCAGATTGGAGACCGTGCGATGGGTAATGAATTGGTCGCAGCCTTAATTAAAGATCGTGCAGCATTAGCCTCACATGATGCATTCCGCTCATTCGCTATTCTCTTAATTACATTCTTAACGATTTGGTTTTATATCCAGAAAAAAGCTTCTTCCACAGTTGTGGTCGGCATTTTAGCAGTAGTCTTTTTAGCGGATTTATGGTCTGTAGATAAGAGATACTTAAATGATAATGTATTTGTCGATGCCAAAACAACAAGCAAGCAGGTCTTTGTAGAGCGTGAAGTCGATCAGTTAATTCGTTTGGATAAGGATTTATCTTACCGTGTTTTAGACTTATCCACTAATCCATTCTCTGATGCTAGAGCTTCGTACTTTCATAAATCATTAGGCGGATATCATGCTGCTAAATTAATGCGCTTCCAGGAAATTTTAGAAAATCAATTTAATGGCGCCTTAAATGAAGATGTATTGGATATGTTCAATGTGCGCTATCTCATTACGGCAGATGCTCAGGGAACTCAACAACGCGTATCCAGAAGAAGTTCTGCTGCTGGAAATGCATGGTTTGTAAATCGAGTAACTTTTGTCAAGGACAATGCGCAAGAAATGCAGGCCATTTCAAGTTTTGATCCGTTAAAAGAAGCTTTTGTACATGAAGAATTTAAAGATAAAATCAATGCTTCCCGTTTAGGTCAGGCGAATAATGGTACGATCAATTTAGTAGCTTACCATCCCGACCATATGCAATATGAATATAGCACGCCGAATGATGCTTTTGCTGTATTTTCAGAAGTATACTATGATAAGGGCTGGAAAGCTTATGTGGATGGAGAAGAACATCCTATCGTTCGTGCAGATTATATCTTAAGAGGGTTACAGTTGCCAGGAGGAAATCATAAAGTAGAATTTAAATTTGAGCCTCAGTCCCATGTTATTGGCGATATATTATCAGGCATATCCTCGATTATTTTAGTTGCCGGATTGGCCATTTTAATATTTTTACAAGTAAGAAATAAAAAAAAGGTAGCTTAATACCATCAGCTACCTCCTAAAAAAATAAGATAAAACCTTTAAAATAACTTGAGCTGCGGATCAGTTATTTTAAAGGTTTTTCTATGATGTGGGCTTAGGCCATGAGCCATTACAGCATGTCTGTGTTTTAGGGTCGGATAGCCCTTATTCGATAACCAATCGTAAGCTGGATAGTCAGCAGCTATCGCATCCATATACTCATCTCTATAGGTTTTCGCTAATATGGAGGCGGCAGCAATACTTAAGTATTTTCCATCTCCCTTAACGATGCAGGCATAGGGAACTTCCTGGTAAGGAATAAATTTATTTCCATCAATTATAAGGTATTCTGCTTTAACCTGAAGCTGGTCCAAAGCGCGGTGCATCGCTAGATAGGATGCCCGATGTATATTTATCTGATCGATTTCCTCCGCAGAGACTGAAGCTACTGCAAAAGCGAGAGCCTCTTTTTCAATAATAGTTCTTAACTCAAAACGCTTGGATGCGGAAAGCTTTTTCGAATCTGTTAATATGGGATGGGAAAAGTTTTTATCAAAAATGACAGCTGCAGCAAAAACAGGCCCCGCCAGACAGCCTCTGCCTGCCTCATCACAACCGGCTTCTATAAATTCTTCTTGAAAGGTGGATAGTAACATGGAATTATTTTTTTCAAATCTAAGCTTATTATTTAGTTCATGGAAGTTCCATTCCGAGAAAAGAGCAATTGTAACTTATATGTGAAGATTGAACATTTACATTCATTAACATTACTATTCCCTTACTTTGTAAAAGCAAATAATTAATTGTTAAACTATTTATATATAAAGAAGTCGAACAATCAATTAACCTAAACAACTGCGTTTCTATAAACGCGATATAAAAGAAAAGAAATTAATTAATCATTTAGATTCACTATGAAATATACACTCATCTTCGCATGCTGTCTATTGTTTGGTTTTCAAGCTATCGCACAGAATAAAACTGTACAGGGTTTTTTACGAGATGGTTCTTCACGTGTCATTGCAGGAGCCTCCGTTAAATTAACATCGGATCAAGATTCGATGGTAACGGGTTCTACAATGTCAGGTTTATATATCTTTAATAATGTGAAATCGGATAATTTTAAAATTACGGTCAGCAGTTTAGGATTTGAAACCTTAATTCGAGATTTTACCTTTCCAAAAGGAGAGGCTAAGATGAATATTCCCAGTTTAGAATTAACCGCTACCAGTCAAATGTTAGAGGAGGTCTCCATTAATGGTGTGCCTACAATTGTCGTAAAAACCGATACCTTAGAATATAGCACAAAAGATCTGAAATTAAGAGATGGCGCTTTGGTGGAAGATGCCTTAAAGAAATTAGAGGGCGTGGAAGTGGCAGCAGATGGTACGGTTACCGCACAGGGAGAGCAGATTCGCAGAATCCGAATTAATGGAAAAGATTTCTTCGGCGGAGATGTCAAAACTGCGACACAAAACCTACCTGCAGATATTATCCAAAAAATCCAAGTGATAGATGATTTTGGTGATATGGCGAATCTTACGGGTAATAAAACGGGAGATTCAGAGAAAATTTTAAATATTCAAATCGATCCGGAGAAGAATAAAGGTTATATGACCACCTTAAGAGCCGGCTATGGAACAGACGATCGATATCAAGCTACTGGAATGCTTATGGGCATGAAAGAAGGGATGCAGATTTCCGTTTTAGGAAACCTCAATAATATCAATGCTCCATTATTTGATTTTAATACTTCCGGTGGAGGCGCTCGACGTATGCAAGGCGGGGGCGGTCGTCCAGGGGGTGGAGGCGCATTTGGAGGATCGACGGGACTGACTAATATGGGGTCGATAGGACTTAATTACCGTCAGGACTTCTCGGATAAAGTGACTGTCTATGGTTCTTATAGTTATAGCCATGAAGATCAGGATGTCATTAGAACGAGTAATACGACCTATATATATCCCGATTCTAGCTTAATTAAATCGACGAATTCGACGACCAATACCATTGGAAATAGCCACCGTTTTGAGGCCAATTTAGAATGGAAGCCTTCGAAAAATGATTTTATTAAACTATCTCCGACCTTGGGCTTTAGCCGCCGGGAAGTTTTGGAAAATAGT
>DAIQRP010000028.1:21793-26082 GCA_036786125.1 Sphingobacterium sp. | reverse complement strand
CTTCGCCAATTCTGTATCCAAAGATTTGGGCGGAATACGGGATACTTCGTTAATTAATACCGAAGATAACCTATCCAATGCATTATCTAAATCTCCGAATTTTGGTATTTCAGGTTTATATAACCGGAAATTAAATGATAATGGAAGAAATATATTCTTTAATATGAATATTAATAATTCGGCGACCAAGCAAGATCAAGATCGTATTATTGAAACCTTATTGGCCGATCCGAATAACTCCAATGAAACCTTAAATTCCATATATAGACGCACCCAACTGGAGATGGATAATAAAAGTTGGAATGGGGGAGCATCGGTTTCGTATATTGAACCCTTAACACAATTCGGAAAGTTAGAAGCGACCTACGATTACAATTTTAATAGCTACGATAATAACCGTAGCCAACAAGCTTTTCGCGAGGATGGCAGCATTTATGATGAGCCTGGTTTTAACTTTGACCGGATGTACGATTATACGTTTAGCACGCATCGTATTGGAGCGAATTATAACTTTAATAATGATAAGATAAAGTATGCTATTGGTGCAGCAGTACAGCCTTCCTTATTAGATGGTCAAGCTCATGTGGATGGGAACATGGTCGATATCAGACGTAGCGGACTGAACTTTATGCCGATTATCCGATTTGAATATAAGTTTTCCCGTCAGAAAAATTTAAGCATTAACTATTCCGGATCTGCTACAGAACCTTCGATTACGCAGATTCAACCATTTTCCGATAATTCGAATCCGACAAATGTGATTACAGGTAATCCGAATTTGGCGGCAGAGTTTAGACATCAACTGCGAGTACGTTTTAATAATTCAGACTTCCAAAAAGGAAAGACTTTTTTTGCGATGATTAATGCGCAGCTAAGTCAGGATAAAATTGTTTCCAATAACTTTATTGTCAGCTCTGGGGTCAATGGTATCGTGCAGGAAACCCAATATTTGAATGCTGATGGAGCTTTCTCGATTAATTCTTTCTATCATTATGGAAGATCGCTAAAAAATAAGACCTACAACCTGATGTTTATGGGGGGAGTGAATTATAATAATAATATTTCATACTCCGACTCCCAACAAAATAATGCACGAAACTGGGTCTTCAATCAGACGGTTATGTTCCGTTATAATCCATCGGAGAATTTAGAAATTAACCCTGGAATACGCTATCAATACAATACGACATATAATACGTTAAGAGCAACTTCAACGTCGATTTCTTCTTGGAGCCCAACCTTAGTCGGTTCGGTGAATATCAGCCCGACAATTATATTTGGAACAGATATCTCGAAAACTTTTAACAATGGTTATGGAGCGAACTTAGGCAATGTCAATCCATTTGTTATTAATTCCTATATAGAGAAAAAATTCTTAAAGGCGAATCGGGGATCTTTCCGATTAGCAGGTTTTGATTTATTAAATCAGCAGACGAATATCTCCCGTACGATTTCAGATATCTTAATATCGGATGTGCGTACAAATCGATTAGCCCGTTATTTTATGCTTACATTTACCTATAAGTTTCAAAAATTTGCAGGAGGAGCAGCGCCTCAGGACGAAAATAGATTCCCTGGAGGCATGAGACCTACACGTCGCTAATTCATATAAAAGTTAACAAAAGGTCATCGTTTTTCCCGATGACCTTTTTGCATATAATAATTAATACCTTTGCTCCTCAAAGGATATGCAATGATAAAATTTCAAAAATTACAAGCTCCCTATATTCCACAAATTTTAGATATGATGGTGGATTTTTATGCTATTGATAACTATAGTATAAATCCAGAAATCAGTAAACGAAATTTTGAGCTATTATTAGAAAATCCTAGTTATGGGCAAGCCTTCTTAATTCAAGATGGAGAGGTCATACATGGCTATCTGCTTCTTTCTTATGTTTTTAGTTTTGAATTTCAAGGTCGGGTAGCTATTTTAGATGAGCTTTACCTCGCCTCATCTGCCCGCGGTAAAGGCTTGGGCAAGGCTGCAGTAGAATATGCGCAGGAATATGCGCGAGAAATTGGCTGTACAAAGATGTTCTTAGAAGTAGAACCTCATAATGAAAGAGCTCAACTATTGTACAAAAAACTGGGATTTGATTTTCATTCCCGACAAATTATGAGTTATAGTATTCATTCAACGAAATAATCTCCATATATGGAATATGATATTATCCGTTTAGCTAACGGCATACGTGTGATTTTACACCACCAAGATTCTCCCATTACTCATGCCTGCATGATAATTAATGCCGGTTCAAGACATGAGCAAGACGGAAAATTTGGAGTGGCACATTTTATTGAACATTTATTATTTAAACAAACGGAGAAACGATCGACAAATCAGATTTTAAATCGATTGGAGGCTGTTGGAGGGGATTTAAATGCCTATACAACAAAAGAATATACCTGTGTGCATGCCTCTTTTCTAAATCCATATTTAGATCGTGCTCTGGATTTATTTGAAGATATATTCTTCCATTCTACCTTTCCGGAAGAAGAGATGGATAAGGAAAAGTCGGTTATTATAGATGAAATGGCTTCCTATTTAGATAGCCCGGAAGAGTCTATAGTCGATGATTTTGAAGATTTACTATTTCAAGGTTCAGGTTTAGGACATAATATTCTGGGCTTGGAAGAGCAGTTGTTAAAAATCTCGCAGTCTGATATCCTGACGTTTATAAAAGAGAATTATGATACTTCAGAGATGGCTATCGCAATTACCGGCAACTATAAGAAGCTGCAGGTGGAGCGTTTGGCACATAAGATTTTCGATGCTATTCCAGCGAATTATTTAGTGCGTGAACCTCAGCATGTGCCGAGCATTCCAGCACAGCATATAGCAATAAAGAAACCGATTAATCAGGTACATTATATGTTAGGTTCTCAGGCCTATGATTTTAAGTCGGATAAAAAAACAGGCCTTTTATTATTAAATAATATGCTTGGGGGAATTGGGATGACCTCAATCTTAAACCTGTCTATTCGAGAAAAGTATGGCATTGCCTATACCATAGAATCTAACTATACCATTTTTTCAGATACGGGACTGTTTTCCATCTATTTGGGAACCGATGAAGAGAAGGTGGAGAAAGCGAAAAAACTGGTCTTTAAAGAACTCGATAAACTAAAAGAAAAGCCGATTTCTGCTAGTCAGCTACAAAAGACGAAGCAAAAATTTGTAGGACAGATTGCATTGGCAGAGGAAAGTCGCATGTCGATGATAATTGCGGCGGCAAAAAATATGATAGATTACGATCGCGTGGTACTTCTTTCAGAAGTCGTAGAGCAGATTAATGAAGTGACTGCAGCAGATCTACATGAAATTTCCAATGAAATATTTGATAACAATCGCCTGACTTCTCTGAGCTTTATTCCCGAGGATTAGTCTGTGGAGATTTCATTATATTTGTATCTTTGAGGCGAAATTTATTATTATGAAAACAGCATATGTATTTCCAGGTCAAGGGGCACAATTCGTAGGAATGGGTCAGGACCTATATAATTTGAACGAAGAGACTAAAGCATTATTCGAAAAAGCGAATGATATATTAGGTTTTCGTATTACAGATATTATGTTCTCTGGGACAGACGAGCAATTAAAACAAACTAATGTAACGCAGCCTGCTATATTCTTGCATTCTGTAATCTTAGCAAAAGCTTTAGGGGATTCTTTCCAACCGGATATGGTTGCAGGTCACTCTTTAGGGGAGTTTTCTGCTTTAGTGGCTGCTGGAGCTTTATCTTTTGAAGATGGTTTAAAGTTAGTCGCTCAGCGTGCTAATGCGATGCAGAAAGCCTGTGAATTAGAGCCATCTACGATGGCTGCAATTTTAGGCTTGGAAGATGCTGTGGTAGAGGATATCTGTGCTCAGGTCGAAGATGTAGTCGTTGCAGCAAACTATAATTGCCCGGGACAGCTGGTTATTTCAGGTTCCATTGCAGGTGTAGATCAGGCTTGTGCTTTATTGACTGAAGCTGGAGCAAAACGTGCTTTAAAATTAAATGTAGGTGGAGCTTTCCATTCCCCTTTAATGGAGTCGGCTAAAGTAGAATTACAGGCCGCTATAGAAGCGGTAGAAATTCAAAGCCCAGCTTGTCCAATCTACCAAAATGTAGATGCTAAGCCATATACCGATGCAGCGACAATTAAAGCGAACTTAATTGCACAATTAACTGGAGCAGTGCGCTGGACACAGACTGTTCAGAATATATTAGCCGATGGAGCAGAAGCCTTTGTAGAGGTTGGCCCAGGGAATGTATTACAGGGATTAGTGAAAAAAGTAAAC
>DAIQRP010000028.1:13106-21783 GCA_036786125.1 Sphingobacterium sp. | reverse complement strand
CAGGTTGCTACTTCTGCAGCAAGCATTGCAGAATAATATAAAAATATAAAAAAGAGGCTTTAAGCCTCTTTTTTTATAGGGTTGTATATCGGCTTTTATAAAGCTGTATATAGGACTGAGTCGTGTACTACGACTTTTGTCCAATAGGAAGAGTATTTTTCAATAGCTTGAAGATGTATGGGATGGGTATCATATACCTCAGCATCTTCGAGATTTTTGAATTTCACAAAGAGATTATAAGAAAATGAATTGTCCACTACATCCCGAGGTACAGTTCCTGCAGCAGGGCCATAGGCTAAAGAAATTAAATTCGGAATCGCTTTAAGTTCTTCAAAAAAACCTTTAAAATTTTCAATTTCTGCGGCAGTTAAATCTGGTCTGAGCCAGAATAAGACATAATGCGCAATATAGTCCGATGTTGATTGGGACGGAGAGGAACAGCTTATCGCCGTAGCGCTAATGGCTGTACCTGCTGCTACGCCAAGTGCGGAGCTTTTTATAAAATTTCTTCTTTTCATAAGATTATCATATCCCTATGAAGGTATTGAAAATTAGTAAATTATAAAAATATAGCTATAAAAAAAGCCGTACGTTAGCGTACGGCTTTTCAGTATATCTCTTCGATTACAGATTAAAGGCTGCTTTAACCTGATCTACATAATCTAATTTTTCCCAAGTGAATAATTCCACTTCGACTGTTTTCTTCTCTCCATTGGAGTTTTCAAACTCTTTAGTTACTTTTTCTGCGGTACGTCCCATATGTCCGTAGGCGGCAGTTTCAGAGTAGATGGGCTTGCGTAAACCTAAGCGTGTTTCTATACCATAAGGGGTCATATCAAAGATTTCGGAAATCTTAGTCGCAATCTGACCATCGGTAAAATTAACCTTAGAAGTGCCATAGCTATTTACATAGATACCCATTGGGTCTTTGACTCCAATAGCATAGGATATTTGTACAAGGATTTCATCCGCAATTCCGGCAGCCACTAGATTTTTAGCAATATGACGTGTTGCATATGCTGCCGAGCGGTCTACTTTAGAAGGATCTTTTCCTGAAAATGCTCCTCCACCATGTGCACCTTTACCACCATAGGTATCCACGATAATCTTTCTTCCCGTTAATCCGGTGTCTCCATGGGGACCTCCGATAACAAACTTTCCAGTGGGATTAATATGGTAGGTGATATCCGCATTAAATAGGGCTTGAAGCTCCTCATTTAATTGCGCTTTAACACGTGGGATTAAAATATTTTTGATGTCTTCTTGAATTTGGGCTAACATTGCTGGCTCCGAATCAAAATCATCGTGTTGCGTAGAAATAACAATTGTATCAATACGGGTCGGTTTATGGTCTTCGGCATACTCTAAAGTTACCTGAGACTTCGCGTCTGGACGCAAATAGGTGATTTCCTTATTTTCACGACGCAATTCAGCAAGCTCACGTAATAAGCGATGTGAAAGATCTAAGGCTAAAGGCATATAGTTATCGGTCTCATTGGACGCGTATCCAAACATAATCCCCTGATCTCCGGCTCCCTGCTCTTGACGAGTTAAACGATCCACACCTTGATTAATATCCGCTGACTGCTCATGAATAGCCGAAAGGACGCCACATGAATTAGCTTCGAACATATATTCAGATTTGGTATATCCAATTTTCTGAATCACCTGTCTCGCAATTTTCTGAACATCTAAATAGGTTTTGGATTTTACTTCTCCCGCTAAGACTACTTGACCTGTAGTAACTAAAGTTTCTATAGCTACACGTGCGTCCTCATCCCAAGCTAAAAAATTATCGATTAAAGCGTCAGAAATTTGGTCGGCAATTTTATCTGGATGCCCCTCTGATACTGATTCTGAAGTGAATAAATAAGCCATATTATTTATGTTGCGTTTGATTATAAGATTTGCTAGGAATTTCTGCAACAGTTCCAAGTGGAAAAACACGCAATAAGATTTCGTTTTAGCACTTTTTTACTGTGGTTGCAATCTCCTATTATATTACTGAAGAATATAATACGCAAATCAGTCCACATTTTTTGTGTGGCAAATCGACAACTATAATAAATAAAAAACTAATAAATCAGTCAAAATGCTGTCAATATTATTTGGGGCAATCTCCCAGAGCTTGATGATGAATCCGAAAGTAGAAGCTATACTTGAATTAGATATTTATGTATATTTGGCCTTATGGGAATGCGAAAACGTATTTTATTTGTCATTAATCCAATATCGGGAGGTAAGCGGAAGACTTCATTTAAAAAGCAGGTATTAGATGTACTTGATTTAGAGAAATTTGATCCGACCTTTCAGCAGACAAGACATGCGAATCATGCAACGGAGTTAGCATTAAATGCAATTACGGAAAATTATGATGCGGTAGTCGCAGTAGGAGGGGATGGGACGATTAATGAAATTGGCTCTGCTTTGGCAGGCACAAATATACCTTTGGGAATAATTCCGGAAGGATCTGGAAATGGCTTAGCTTTATATTTAGGGATACCGATGAATGAGGCTGCGGCTATTCGTAGAATTAATAAATTTGAACATGTGGAGGTGGATTGTGGGATCATCAATTCCCGCAAGTTTTTTAATATTGCAGGGATGGGATTTGATGCTTCAGTTAGTGAAAGTTTCGCTAATGAGAAGATCCGGGGCCCCTTGGGCTACCTCAAGTCTATTATCAATGTGTTATCAAATTATAAACCTAAGGTTTACCAATTGTTAATTGACGGTAAAGTCTACGAGCGGCAGGCCTTTATGATTTCGGTAGCCAACTCCCCACAATATGGAAATAATGCATATATCGCGCCTCAAGCTTCGATTAATGATGGCATTTTAGATGTCTGTATTGTCCATAAATTCCCACTTTATATACTCCCTAAGATGGTTTTTCATCTTTTTAACCGATCGACGGATCAGTCCGAGTATGTGGAAATTATTCCGGGGCGGAATATTCAAATTTCTACCGAAGACAATAATGTGGTCCATGTCGATGGAGAGCCCTTGAATATGGCCAATGAATTGGAAATATCGATACAACCTAAATCATTAAAAGTAATTTGCTAATTTTAGACCGATTAAAGATGAGTAAGAACAAGAAACAAGCCTACGAAGGAGTGGTATATTCTACAGATTCAAGTTTTAATTTTCAATTTGCCGAGGCTTTTCAAGATATGGAAGTCGATACGCTACCGAATCAACAACAAAATCTAAAGGTGTTGTTAGATAAAAAGCAACGAAAAGGCAAAGTTGTTACAATAGTGACAGGTTTTCAAGGTAAAGTCGAAGATTTAGAAGCCTTAGGAAAAAAATTGAAACAGAAATGTGGGGTAGGAGGGTCAGTAAAAGATATGGAAATCATTATTCAAGGTGATTTTAAGCAAAAAATCGCTGATTTACTGATACAAGATGGATATAAAGTAAAATTGCACGGCTAAGCCTTTAATTTAACTGACAATATAAAACACAATTGTCACAATTTTGTAACACGCTAATTCTTAAATAGAAACAGTCTAATCTACTTGGAGGAATCGTATTTCTTCCCAATTTAAGATGAGTGACTACTTACTTATTTTATTCAGTTAATTGGTGGATTATTTGTTTTTAAATAAAAAATTGATTTTCATTGTAAAATATTTGATTAAACATTTACTTGTTTGTTTACGGAGTGAAAAACAGCCTATAACAGGAATTCTCTAGCATAAGTAAATCAAAGAAATACATGGAAAAATTGGAAAATTTGAAAACTTTGCAACAAAAATTTTAATTTTATCATAAAACACTATATTTGCTTTGTAAAGAAGAAATATGGGTGTTTACTAAATACGCATAATTTTAATAACATTATATTATAAAAACAGTAAAAATCTAAAAATTAGAAAAATGGCAAACGCACCTAAAACAAGTCCTGCTGCAAAACAAGAGAGCTCAAATTCAGGTTCTTTCTTTGCACAATTCGCAATCATCATTTGTTTCGTAATTGGTTACATCATCTTTAAATTCGTGATGGGTGCTCCATCAAACTTTATTGATAATAACCCAGAAAATCAACCTTTACCAGGTAACTACTATGGAATGGTTTACCATGCAGGTGCAGTTGTACCAGTTTTAATTGGTTTATTCTTAATGGTATGGGTATTCTCTATCGAGCGTTTTATTGTTATTGGTAAAGCTTCAGGTACAGGTAACGTAGGTAACTTCGTAAGAAAAGTACAACAATTAATCAATGGTGGTAACTTAGATTCAGCTATTGCTGAGTGTGACAAACAAAAAGGTTCTGTTGCAAACGTAATCAAAGCTGGTTTATTAAAATACAAAACAGTTCAAGCTGATGCTTCTGTAGATTCTGAGAAAGCAGTTATCGCAATCCAAAAAGAAATTGAAGAAACAACTTCATTAGAAATGCCAATGTTAGAGAAAAACTTAAACGTAATTGCTACGTTAGTTTCTATCGGTACATTATGTGGTTTATTAGGTACAGTAACAGGTATGATTAAAGCATTCTCGGCTTTAGCAACTGGTGGTTCTCCTGACTCTGCAAAATTAGCGAATGGTATCTCTGAGGCCTTAATTAACACGGCTACTGGTATTGGTACTTCTACTATCGCAATCGTTATGTACAACGTATTAACTGCGAAAATTGACAAATTAACTTACTCTATCGACGAGGCTGGTTTCTCAATCGTTCAAACTTACGCTGCGAACAACAAATAAAATTTGATGTTTTTTTAATTTGTTTATGGAAATAAACAAGAAGTAGCATCTTATTATAAATTGGATTGAGTTATTAATTTAAAAAGTTAAAAAAATGGGTAAAGCAAAAGTAAAAAGAGCGAGTACGTCCATCGACATGACGGCGATGTGTGACGTATCCTTCTTACTTCTTTCTTTCTTCGTTATGACATCAACGGCGAAACAACCAGAAGCTTTCCCTGTGGATGCTCCCGGTGCTGTAACGACAGATAAATTACCAGATTCCAATGTAGGTATGATTACCGTAGGGGATGGTGGTAAAGTATTCTTCGGGGTTTCAGACCGTGATGTACGTGTTAAAATGTTAGAGAAAATGTCTGCTCGTTACAATGTGCAGTTTTCTCAAGAGGATTATAAAGAATTTTCTTTAATGGAGAATTTTGGTGTTCCGATCAAGAGCTTAAGAGGTCTTATTGCCTTAAATGGTTCTGCTGAAAGAAACGCTCCAGGTGTTCAACCGGGTTTACCTCTAGACAGTACGGAAACGTTAACTAACGAATTGTACCAATGGGTACAAGCGGCACGTCTATCTGCAGTGGAAATAAACAAAGAAAAAGAAGGTGATAAAGATTATGTGGAACAAGGTCCATTAAAAATTGCGATTAAAGCAGATGCCAATGAAAAGTATCCTTCAATCTCTTTAATTATTGAAACCTTACGTAATCAAAAACAAAATAAGTTTAGTTTTATTACCAGCCTTAAAGCTAATTAACGTCGATTTAAAGAAGAATATAAAATGGCAGAATTAAATCAAGACAGTGGTGGTAGCAAGAAGAAGGGTGGTAAAGTAAGATCGAAAAAAAACGGTGGTAGTGTCGATTTGACAGCCATGGTGGATTTAGCGTTCTTATTGATTACTTTCTTCATGTTAACGACATCACTAAATAAGCCGAACGCGATGGATGTGGCTATGCCTGATAAAAATAAAATGGACGTGAATGATAATATCGAAATTTCAGATACTCGTTCCATTACTTTATTATTAGGTTCTGACAATAAAATTTCTTGGTACTATGGTCAATTCAATGCGCCTATTACGCCTCCGACAACGGTGGATTATAGCGCTGAAGGTATCCGTAAAGTTTTATTAACAAAGAAACAAGAAGTACCAGCTAGAAATGCAGGAAAAGATTTAATCGTAGTTATCAGACCATCTGATCAATCTACACAACGTAATCTGGTTGATATCCTTGACGAGATGAAAATTGTAGATGTAAAAAGATATATGATCTCTAAAATCAAACCTGAGGAAGTGGAATTATTAAAGCGTGAGAATTTATATAACGACTAAATTTTAAACGCAAAATTATTTAAATATGATAGGGTCTAAATTAGATATATTCAAGAAAGAATGGCTTGATGTCGTGTTTGAAGGACGTAATAAATCCTATGGTGCTTATGAGTTACGTAAAATAGCTCCTAAAGCAACCAATATGGGTTTGTTAATCGTGATCATCGCATCCCTTCTTTTGGTCTCTATAAAAGTATTTAACATCCAATTCTCGTCTCCAGCACCGGCTCCAGAGCCCGTGGTGATTCAAGAGGTAACGTTAGATGACTTAGAGGAGATTGAACCTCCAAAAGAGGAAGAAGAAGAGCCTCTTCCAGCAGAAGAAAAACCTCAGCAAATTGCTCAAGAACCTCCTGCAGAAGACTTAATCCGTTTCCCTGAGCCGAAGGTTGTACCTAACAATCAGGTGAAAGAGGAAGTCGCTTCTCAAGAAGAGTTTAAAGATGAGAAAAAGGCTCCTGCTCGTATCACTTTAAAAGGTAAACCTGGTTCTACAGGTGTTCCTACTGGTGAATTTGGTCCGAAGAAAGTCGACGGTCAAGTAACTGGTGTTGAAAAAGGTGATCCTAGCGGTGGTGCTTCGAATGAAATCTTTACTGCTGTAGAGGTAAATCCAGAGCCACCAGGTGGTATGAAAGCATTTATGGAATGGATTGCGAAAAACTACAGTTATCCAAATGCCGCTTTAGAGCAAGGTGTAAATGGGGTAGTTGAAGTGGCATTCGTTGTAGAAAAAGATGGTTCTTTAACAGATATCAACGTAAAACGTGATTTATCTTATGGAACAGGTCAAGCTGCAGTAGCAATGCTTAAGAAAGCGAAAAAATGGAAACCAGGTATTCAAAATGGTCGTCCAGTTCGTGTAGCTTATACATTACCAATTCGTTTGAACACTATTTCACAATAATATTTTGACAAGTTTTAATCAAAATAATAGTGCTAATAACTTTAGACAGAAATCGCCCACAAAGCGATTTCTGTCTATTTTAGGACTATTTATGTTTGCCTTATATTTTGTATTAGGTCTTATTATTATCTTCTGGAAAAATATTCCATTAGAGATGGATTCTCGCTATAGAACAGCTTTTGGAATCCTTTTAATCGTATATTCTTTTATGCGATTCGCCAGATTATGGCAAAACAATTTTAGATAATCCCAACTTATTTGGAAGTTATCTTTTCCAACCTATTTTAGTCTTACCAATAAGATTACTCATATGAGAAATAGCTTAATCGTTCTTTTAGCTGTCGCTGCCCTTCCTTTTTTTTCTGCATGTAAGGATAAAAAGAAAACCGAGCAGACAGCCTCGACCAAACAGGATATTTTAACAGGTACCGTGCGTATTGCCGTAGATGAGGCTATTTTGCCTTTAGTTCAGGAGCAAATTGAAGTGTTCGAAAGTTCGTATACGGAGTCTAAATTATTAATTGAAAGTCTGCCTGAAATAAAAGCGGTAAACTTTTTGCTACAAGATTCTGCGAATCTGGCTATCTTAACCCGTCAGTTGACAGAGGCAGAAGGCGAGAACTTTAGAAAAAGACAAATTAATCCGCGCATTTATCAGTTTGCAAGTGATGCAGTCGTATTTATAAAGAATTTATCTGCGGCAGATACTTCATTGCAACTAAAAAGCGTTAATGATATAATGACTGGAGCTTCATCGGCAAATCCAGCAGTCAAATTAGTTTTTGATAATGCCAACGGAAGTAATTTGCGCTTTTTGAAAGATTATTTTAAATTAGAGAAAATTAATAGCAAAGGGATTACAGCCTTAAATTCCAATGAGGAAGTATTGAAATTTATTAGTGAAAATCCTTCCGCTACCGGAGTTATTAGTTTAAGTTGGTTGCTCCAGGCAGGCAAAAAAAATGTACAATATTTAGATAAAATTCGTACATTGAGCTTGCTAAATGAAAAGGATGGAAATTATTATCGCGCTAATCAAACAACATTGGCATTAGATAAATATCCCTTAACACGACCTGTATATATCCTGAATTACCAGGCTTCACAGGGATTAGGTTTGGGATTCTCCGCTTTTCTAACTGGAGATCGTGGACAGCGCATTGTATTAAAAGCCGGCCTATTGCCTGCAACAATGCCTGGTAGAGAAATCTATATCCGCGAAGAGTAATAGTTTAATTAGAAAATAAAAAAGTACAAAAATAGATTATGACAAACAGTAAATTATTATTCAGTCTGTTATTAGCAGGGTCTGTTGGCACAGTAAGTGCTCAAAGTTTAAATGATGCAAAATCGGCAATTGAGGCTGAGAATTACGGAAAAGCTAAAAGTATCTTACAGCAATTAGTAGAGAAACAAGCTAAAAATGGCGCTAATTATTACTATTTAGGTCAAGTTTATTTAGTAAATGATAAGCCAGATTCAGCTGCTATCTTATTTAATCAAGGGGTAGCTGCAGATCCTAAGTCTTCTATTAACCAAGTGGGATTAGGTGCCATTGACTTATTAAATGATAATGCATCTGCTGCAGAAGCAAAATTCTCAGCAGTAGCTTCAGGCTTAAAGAAAAAGGATTATTTAGAGCTTTATGAAATCGGTCGTGCGTATTTAAATGCACCTAAACCTGATTATGCGAAAGCTTTAGAATACTTAACTCAAGCTAAAAC
>DAIQRP010000028.1:0-13096 GCA_036786125.1 Sphingobacterium sp. | reverse complement strand
CGTACGACAAAAGATGCTTTAGTTCCATTAGCATTAGGTGATGCTTATACTGGAATGAATGAATCTTCTTTAGCGTATACGAACTACCGTGATGCCTTAGATTTGGATAATTCTTTAGTTAGAGCGCAGGTACGTCAAGCGGTAATTATCCGTCGTGCTCAAGCTTTTGATGAAGCGATCCAACAATTAGTTACAATTACGGAAGAGAATCCGAATTATGCTCCAACTTACCGTGAGTTAGCGGAAACTTACCATGCTTGGTCTTTACAGCCTTCAGTTTCTGAAGATCAGTATAAAGAATTAAACAAAAAAGGGGTTGAGCAGTATAAAAAATACTTAGCAGTAAATGGAGATAACTCGATTGATGCTAAAATTCGTTATGCCGATTTCTTAGTATATGCTCGTGAATACGGAGAATTAAAAACCGTTTCTGAAGAGTTAATTAAAGATGTAAATGTAGATGCTAAAGTATATCGTTATTTAGGATATATCGCTTTCCAAGATAAAGATTATGCGAAATCTGCAGAATATTTAACAAACTTATTCGACAAAATCGCGCCTACACGTATTATCTCCCGAGATTATATGTTTGCCGGTTTAGCGAATGCAGGTTTGAAAAATGAAGCTAAAGCTACCGAATACTTAAAGAAAGCTATCGAAGCAGAACCAGAATTAATTGAAGAAATTGCAGAGACAGGTTTCATTAAATATGGTGAGCAAGATTATGCTTCTGCAGTTATTATTTTCGAAGCTGTAGCCGCATTCCCTAAATCTGACTATATCAATGAGGCAACTTATTATTTAGGAGAATCTAGCTACTTATTAGGTTTCAATAAAACACAAGCAGAGCAAGATGCTACTGTAGAATACAAAAAAGCATACGATGCTTTATCTACTATTTTAGCTTCTACAGATAAAGAAGTAGTCGAGAAGTTCCAGAAGAAAGCATTGTACTATAGAGCTTGGTCTCAATTAGCACAAGATAACTTAGAAGCTCCTAAAGGAGACTATGTTGCAGACTTCCAGAAATTTATCGATGTGGTAGACGCAGAAGGTAAAGTGGAAGAGTTTAAATCTTGGTATGGAGATGCGAACAACTATGTAGGTTTCTTCAACTATACAAAAGGTAATAACGCAAAAGCGAAAGCATACTTCCAAAAAGTATTGTCTATTAATCCTCAGGATGAATTCGCTTTACAAATGATTGATTACGTTAATTAATCAAAAAAATATAAAAAAAATGGAAGGGAGATTAGTAATAATCTCCCTTTTTTTGTATCTTTTCCATACGGAAGGCAGGTTCTAAATTATTGCTTTCTAATACCCAATTAAACCAACTTATAAAATTATGGAAACAGTAGCCCAAAGTACGCCTATTGATTACCTTCCTATTTTTTTTCAACTCCTTGTGGCAGTGGGATTTGGAGTAGGCACCATTATACTTACACATTTAATCGGTCCCAAAGTTCGGAATGAAAAAAAATTAACGGCCTTTGAATCTGGTGTCCCCGTGATTGGAAATGCGCGGCAACCCTTTTCTATTAAGTATTTCTTAGTGGCTATCCTATTTGTCATCTTCGATATTGAGGTCATCTTTATGTACCCTTGGGCAGTTAACTTTAAGGAATTTGGCATGCAAGGCCTTATAGAGATGTTTATTTTTATGGGATTATTGCTTTTAGGCTTTATTTATGTCCTAAAAAAGAAGGCTCTGGACTGGGATTAGATTTGTTCTAAATAAACCTTAAGTCTTGTATAATTCGATAAAAATAGTAGCTTTGAAATACAGCTTAAGCGCTGAATTATAAACTTTTATAACCAAAAAATCATGAGTAATATTAAATTGGCTGATGCGCCTCCTGGCGTAGAAGGAGCCGGTTTCTTTGCCACAAGTTTGGATAAAGCAATTGGTTTGGCACGTGCAAATTCTCTGTGGCCATTGCCTTTTGCAACTTCTTGTTGTGGGATTGAATTTATGGCAACCATGGGATCTACTTATGACCTGGCGCGTTTCGGTGCCGAAAGACCGAGCTTCTCTCCGCGACAAGCAGATATGCTCTTGGTTATGGGTACCATTGCCAAAAAAATGGCTCCTGTTTTAAAGCAGGTATATACCCAGATGGCGGAACCTCGTTGGGTGATTGCGGTGGGAGCCTGTGCGTCCTCAGGAGGAATTTTTGATACCTATTCCGTTTTACAAGGAATAGATGAAATTATTCCTGTAGATGTCTATGTTCCTGGATGCCCCCCAAGGCCTGAAGCCATCTTAGATGGCGTACTCCGACTCCAAGATATTGTCAAAAGCGAAACCCTAAATAGACGTAATACACCTGAATATAAAGCCCTCTTAGCCAAATATGGAATCAATACCGATGAATAATCCCAACCATCAAAGCGTCTGGACTTTATTGGCCGCTCGTTTTCAAGATGCGGTTCAAAGTCTTGGAGATCCCTATGATATGATGACTATAGAAGTGGGTTCCGAGAATCTGCTGGAGCTGCTTCAGTTTTTAAAAGTCGATGAGCAGCTGCAATATATACATCTAACAGATATTACTGCTGTACATTACCCTGATCGGGATTTAAACTTTACGGTGGTCTATCATCTTCAGTCCTTGGTATTTAATCGCAGATTGCGTATTAAAGTTCCTATAGGAGGCGAACCTCCGCAGATACCTTCGGCAACCAGCATTTGGAAAGGGGCTAATTGGATGGAACGCGAGACCTATGATTTCTTTGGAATTCAATTTGTCGGACACCCAGATTTGCGTAGAATATTAAATATGGAAGATATGGAAGTCTTCCCCATGAGAAAAGAATATCCTTTGGAAGATCCAAATCGAACCGATAAAAAGGATTTGTATTTTGGACGTTAACTGCTACAGCTTATGAGTCAACATATTAGTCAAATAACCTCAAACAAACCTGTTTTCGATGATAATGATCCTCAGGATGAATTAATCACGCTAAATATAGGACCTACTCATCCGGCGACACATGGCGTGTTCCAAAATGTCGTGCAGATAGATGGAGAGCGTATAGTCTCTGGCGTCTCTACGATAGGTTATATCCATCGAGCTTTTGAGAAGATAGCAGAACATAGACCTTTCTATCAAATTACTCCTCTGACCGATCGCCTAAATTACTGTTCTGCCCCAATTAATAATATGGGCTGGCATATGACCGTAGAGAAGCTGCTTCGTATCGAGATTCCTAAGCGGGTGCAATATATGCGTGTTATCGTTATGGAGCTCGCTCGTATAGCCGATCATATTATTTGTAATGGCATACTTGGCGTAGATACAGGCGCGTTCTCCGGCTTCTTATATGTGATGCAGGAGCGGGAGTTTATCTATGAGATTTTTGAGGAGATATGTGGGGCTCGATTAACGACTAATATCGGACGTATTGGAGGATTTGAAAGGGACTTTAATGATATAGCTTTTGCTAAGATTAGAGCCTTTTTAGAGAGATTCCCGCCTGTACTTAAAGAATTTGAAGAGTTATTTAATAGAAATAGAATATTTATTGAACGTACTTCTGGAGTAGCTGCAGTAAGTGCAGAAGATGCCTTAGACTATTCCTGGTCGGGGCCGATACTGCGTGCTACCGGAGTGGATTATGATCTGCGTGTTCAGAATCCCTACTGCTCTTATGAAGAGTTTGATTTTGATGTTCCTGTGGGGACCAATGGGGATGTATACGATCGCTATTTAGTTCGCAATGAAGAGATGTGGCAGTCTCTGCGCATTATAGAACAGGCCTTAGCAAAAATAGAAAAGGAACCTTCTGGAATATTTCATGCCGATGTGCCGGAATTCTATCTGCCACCAAAGGAACAGGTATATACGAATATGGAGGCTTTAATCTACCATTTTAAAATTGTAATGGGAGAAATAGATACGCCGAAATCGGAGGTTTACCATGCCGTAGAAGGGGCAAATGGAGAATTGGGCTTTTATTTGGTGCATGACGGTGGGCGCAGTCCTTATCGTTTACATTTCCGAAGACCCTCCTTTGTTAATTATCAGATGTTCGCGCCGATGAGTGCGGGCATGTTACTTTCTGATGCCATTTTAAATATGAGTAGTCTTAATGTTATAGCGGGAGAGTTAGATGCTTAGTATAAAAAATAATCAAGAGGTAGTATTTTCTGAAAGCTTATTAGAAAACTGCCATAAAATCATGCAAAGATATCCTGAAGGCAAACAAAAGTCTGCTCTATTACCGGTCTTGCATCTGGTTCAAGCAGAATTAGGCTGGCTTCCTGCCTCCGCTATGGAGCAAGTAGCGCAGCTTTTGGATATTGAAGCTATTGAAGTCTTTGAAGTAGCGACATTTTATACCATGTTTCTCCTGAAACCTCAAGGGAAGCATCTGTTGGAAATCTGCCGTACCGGCCCCTGCTGTCTGGTGGGTGCAGAACAGATTATGGAGCACCTGCAACAGCGCTTGGGAGTGGCCGAGGGCGAAGTTACTGCCGATGGCTTATTCTCCTGGAGAGGGGTGGAATGTCTAGCCGCCTGTGGATATGGACCTGTATTACAAATAGGACCATCTTATACTTTTTATGAAAACCTAACACCTGATTCAGTAGATGAATTAATTGATTCTTTAACTGCACAGGCTAAATCCAATACTCATGGCGCGTAAATTATTACTGACTCATATTAATGAAGCGGGTATTCACACCTTGGAAGTATACCGTCAGAAAGGGGGCTATCGTGCTGTAGAAAAGGCATTAAAAAGCATGTCTCCAGATGAGGTTGTCGAGGAGGTGAAGAAGTCCGGTCTACGTGGCCGTGGGGGAGCCGGATTTCCAACAGGGATGAAATGGTCATTCTTGGCTAAGCCCGAGGGGGTACCGCGCTATTTGGTATGTAATGCCGATGAATCAGAGCCCGGAACGTTTAAAGACCGCTATCTGATGACACATATTCCTCATGCATTAATTGAAGGTATGATTGTCTCCTCCTATGCCTTAGGAGCACATACTTCTTATATCTATGTCCGTGGGGAGATGATGCCTCAGATCCGCATTTTAGAACGCGCGATTGCGGAAGCTAAAGCTGCGGGTTATTTAGGAAAAAATATTTTAGGCTCAGGTTATGATTTAGAATTATATGTACAACCAGGAGGCGGAGCATATATCTGTGGGGAGGAGACTGCGCTATTAGAGTCTTTAGAAGGGAAGAGAGGTAATCCGCGTATAAAACCACCTTTTCCAGCGATTGCAGGACTTTATGGTTGCCCTACTGTAGTGAATAATGTAGAATCTATTGCAGCTACAGTACCCATTATAAATGATGGGGGAGAAGAGTATGCGAAGATCGGCATAGAAAGAAGCACGGGAACCAAGTTAATTTCTGCTTCAGGAAATATTGTGAATCCTGGCGTTTATGAAATTGAATTGGGATTGCCGGTTGAAGAATTTATTTATTCGGATGAATATTGCGGTGGAATTGCGCAGGGGAAACGCCTGAAAGCCGTTGTGGCTGGAGGCTCCTCCGTGCCGATCCTTCCGGCCAATCTAATTTGTACTACAGCCCAAGGAACCCCTCGGTTAATGACCTATGAGTCGCTTTCTGATGGGGGCTTTCAAACGGGAACGATGTTAGGTTCCGGTGGATTTATAGCCTTGGATGAGGATCAGTGTATCGTCCGTAATACCTGGAACTTTGCACGCTTTTATCATCATGAAAGCTGTGGACAATGTTCCCCATGCCGAGAAGGTACAGGCTGGTTGGAAAAAGTATTGTATCAAATAGAAACTGGAAAAGGGACGCAGTCGGATATCGACCTTTTAGTCGATGTGGCTAAGAAGATTGAAGGAAATACCATCTGCCCTTTAGGAGATGCCGCAGCATGGCCTGTAGCATCTGCGATTCGCCATTTTAGAGATGAATTTGAATGGCATATACAACAGCCCAAAGAGGCTTTAGGACGAAACTATGGACTAGCTGATTATGCGAAGCCATTAACTCCTATGCGCTAATGTTCAACCCATAAAAAATTGGTACCGATGTCAGAAGATATAAAATTTAAAGTGAGCATAGATGGCATAACTGTAGAGGTTGCTCCAGGAACTAGCATATTAAATGCTGCCCGTATGATTGGAGGGGATATTGTACCTCCGGCCATGTGTTATTATTCTAAATTGGAAGGCTCTGGAGGAAAGTGTCGTACCTGTTTAGTAAAAGTCAGTAAAGGCTCGGAAAAGGATCCTCGGCCGATGCCAAAATTAGTCGCTTCCTGTAGGACGACAGTAATGGATGGTATGGAAGTAGAAAATATTACCTCTCCAGAAGTCGTTGAAGCTCGTCAGGCAGTTGTAGAAATGTTATTGATTAATCATCCTTTAGACTGCCCAGTTTGTGATCAGGCTGGAGAATGTAAATTACAGGATCTGGGTTATGAGCATGGTTCGGATAAGACCAGGTATTCCTTTGAACGACGCACCTTTGAGCGCATCGATATTGGCGATAAGATCCAATTGCATATGAACCGTTGTATCCTTTGTTACCGCTGTGTATATACCGCAGATCAAATTACAGATAAGCGTGTGCACGGAGTGCTGGGACGTGGTGATCATGCTGAAATTTCTACTTATATACAAAATGTTGTAGATAACGATTATTCCGGAAATGTCATTGATGTATGCCCTGTAGGAGCTTTGACGGATAAAACATTTCGATTTAAAAATAGGGTCTGGTTTACCAAACCTGTAGATGCACATCGGGATTGTCCGACTTGCTCGGGTAAGGTGACTTTATGGTATAAAGGAGCGGAGGTCTTACGTGTCACTGCGCGAAAGGATGAATATGGAGAGGTAGAATCCTTTATTTGTAATACCTGTAGGTTTGATAAAAAGGCAACATCGGACTGGCAGATTGAAGAGCCGACGCCGATAGATCCCCAATCTGTTATTGCTTCCAACCACTATCCTGAATTTAA
The DNA here is from genome assembly GCA_036786125.1 of Sphingobacterium sp. Lineage (GTDB taxonomy): Bacteria > Bacteroidota > Bacteroidia > Sphingobacteriales > Sphingobacteriaceae > Sphingobacterium. Next base: position 6,142 of record DAIQRP010000028.1, on the reverse strand, counting down.
TCCACCCGCTATTATACCGGAGGATTTAGCGCTTCAGGAAGCGAATAGAGAGCAGTTAGCACGTACGGAAAAACTTAAATAAAACGACTTATGGAATTATCTCTTATTATAGAAAAATTTATCTTGGTGACCGTTGTATTTGTCGTTTCCTTGGTAATTGCGATGTATTCTACACTCGCGGAACGTAAGATTGCGGGATTTATGCAGGATCGCTATGGTCCCGATCGAGCCGGAATATTTGGTTTATTACAACCCTTATGTGATGGGGGGAAGTTCTTTTTTAAGGAGGAAATAATTCCCTCGGGAGCGCATAAAACCTTATTTATAATCGGCCCTACCATTGCGATTATTACCGCATGTATCAGTTCTGCGGTTATTCCTTGGGGGCAGGATTTAACGATTGGAGATCGCGTAATTTCCCTGCAGGTGGCAGATATCAATGTCGGCATCTTATATATGTTTGGAGTAATCGCCTTAGGCGTCTATGGCATTATGCTAGGCGGCTGGGCCTCGAATAATAAGTTTTCCCTTATGGGAGCCATCCGTGCAGCCTCCCAGAGCATCAGTTATGAAATCCCTATGGGGCTTTCTATTATTGCCTTATTAATGGTGACGCAGACGCTGTCTTTAAAAGATATTGTAGCGCAGCAGAGCGGATTTGTGAACTGGAATATCTGGGTACAGCCCTTAGGTTTTATCATATTTATGGTCTGCGCTTTTGCGGAGTGTAATCGTGTACCTTTTGATCTTCCGGAATGTGAAACCGAATTAGTTGGGGGCTATCATACGGAGTATTCTTCGATGAAGTTAGGCCTATATATGTTTTCTGAGTACATCAATATGTTTGTATCCTCTGCATTAATGGCAACCCTCTATTTTGGGGGCTATAACTTTCCATTTATGTATGATTTGGGCTTATCTGCCAATTGGATTACAGTTTTAGGCGTCATCGCCTTCTTTATCAAAATATTTGCTTTTATCTTCTTCTTTATGTGGGTACGTTGGACCTTACCACGATTTAGATATGATCAATTAATGAACTTAGGTTGGAAGATGCTGATTCCATTAGCTATAGCCAATATTGTTTTAACGGGTGTTTTTAGCGTTGTTAAAAACACATATTTTTAATCTTTATGCAGCCACTAACCAATCGAAAGAAAGTCTTGGAACAAAAGCCCATGACTTTTATGGAACGAATTTATTTTCCTGCTATCATCAAAGGATTATCCATTACTATCCGACATTTCTTTAAGAAGATTCCTACGGTTAAATATCCGGAGCAGCAGCGTCCGTATTCCAAAAATTTTAGGGGACAGCATTCTTTAAAAAGAGATGAAGAAGGTCGGGAGCGCTGTACGGCTTGTGGTCTCTGTGCCTTATCCTGTCCGGCAGAAGCTATTACCATGATTGCTGCAGAGCGTACTGCTGCGGAAAGACATTTATATCGCGAGGAGAAGTATGCCTCCTTATATGAAATAAATATGTTGCGTTGCATCTTCTGTGGACTCTGTGAAGAGGCTTGTCCCAAGGAAGCCATTTATTTAGATGGTCCCCATGTGACGGCAGATTATTTACGTAAAGATTTTATCTACGGCAAGGACAAATTGGTGGAACCTAAGTTTGATATTACAAAATTAAAGGCCTAAACTATGACATTATTTTATTTTGTAGCCTTTCTATCGATATTCTTTGCGTTGATGACTATTTTCACAAAGAACCCCGTGCATTCCGTCCTGTATTTGGTGATTACCTTTTTTACGTTTACAGTACATTATATCCTGCTGAATGCGCAATTCCTAGCTGTGGTTAACTTTATCGTTTATATGGGGGCCATTATGGTGTTATTCCTATTTGTCCTTATGTTACTCAATTTAAATAAGGAAACCGAGCCCATGAAATCCACCCTCGTGAAAATTATGGCCGTGATTGCGGGCTGTTGCCTTATCGTCACTTTCTTAGGCGCTTTTCGAGTATTTGAAGTTCAAAATCCATTGCTGCTTAAAGATCCAAATATAGGCTTGGTCAAAAACTTAGGGAAGGTACTCTTTGAGGAGTTCTTACTGCCTTTTGAGTTATCCTCTATTCTCTTATTAACCGCGATGGTTGGCGCAGTTTTATTAGCTAAAAAAGAATCTAAACGTATCTAATGGAAAATATCGTTCAACATATTCAGGGCGTTCCCCTCAACCATTATATCCTCTTCTGTACATTGATTTTTTGTATTGGGGTTATGGGTGTATTGATTCGTCGGAATGTCATTATTATTATGATGTCTATAGAATTAATGTTAAATGCGGTTAACTTATTATTGGCAGCATTTTCTGTGCATCATGGAGATAGCTCAGGACAGGTTTTTGTCTTTTTTATTATGGCATTGGCAGCAGCAGAGGTTGCCGTAGGATTAGCCATTATAATTATGGTGTATCGAAATACGAAGTCAGTAGATATTGATTCGTTAAGTAAGTTACGCTGGTAGTTCAAATTTAAATTAAAAAAATACGCATATATGGTGTCTTTAGTTTGGTTAATTCCTTTACTGCCCTTGCTCGGATTTATAATCAATGGATTGGGACAGCGGAGTTTTTCGAAAGCTCTTATTGGCCTTATCGGTTCAGGAGTAGTGCTGCTTTCTTTTATATTATCTATTAGCGTCTTTTGGGAGGTATATACTGCTCGTCAGGCTGGAGGGGATGGTCGTTTTACGGAAGAGATCTTTCACTGGTTTTCTGTCGGCTCCTTACAGGTCAATCTAAGCTTTCTCGTGGATCCGTTGAGTTCGATTATGCTGTTGATTATTACAGGAATTGGATTTCTAATTCATTTGTATTCTATAGGATATATGCAAAAGGATCTAGGATTTGGTCGGTTTTTCGCTTATCTAAATCTCTTTATATTTTTTATGCTCCTATTGGTGCTGGGCTCTAATTATGTCGTGATGTTTATCGGATGGGAAGGAGTGGGATTATGTTCTTATCTACTTATTGGTTTTTGGTATACGAATTCTTCCTATGCTACGGCAGCAAAAAAAGCCTTTGTAATGAATAGAATTGGAGATTTGGGCTTTCTTCTAGCCATCTTTTTTATCTTTGCAACATTTGGAAGTTTAGAATATACACAGGTTTTTTCTTCAGCCTTATCCATGCCGATGGGGGATATTACTCTGTTGACAATAAGTATTCTTCTGCTGATTGCGGCAACAGGAAAATCTGCTCAGATTCCATTATTCACCTGGTTACCGGATGCGATGGCAGGTCCTACACCTGTATCGGCATTAATTCATGCAGCGACCATGGTAACAGCAGGTATCTATATGATTGCTCGTTCCAATATTCTATTCACCCTCTCTCCAATAACCTTACAGCTGATTAGTATTATTGGTATCTGTACGGCGCTATTGGCGGCATTTATAGCGATGACGCAAAATGATATTAAGAAAGTATTAGCTTATTCTACCGTTTCTCAACTCGGATATATGTTTTTGGGTTTAGGGGTAGGTGCATTTACTGGCGCATTTTTCCATGTCTTAACACATGCATTCTTTAAAGCCTTATTGTTTTTAGGGGCGGGTTCAGTAATTCACGCGATGTCTGAGGAGCAGGATATGCGTCAGATGGGCGGTCTTAAAAAGGCACTTCCCATTACATTTGCGACGATGTTTATAGGGACCTTAGCGATTTCCGGAATTCCGCCATTTTCGGGTTTCTTTTCCAAAGATGAAATTTTAGCCTTTGCTTATGCCGCCCATCCGATCTACTGGATTTTGGGATTATTAGGTGCTTTATGTACAGCATTCTATATGTTTAGATTATTATTTCTAACCTTTTTTGGAAACTTTCGTGGTCTAAAAGAGCAGCAGGCTCATCTGCATGAATCTCCGCGCAGCATGACCATTCCATTACTGGTCTTGGCGGCTCTTTCCATTGTAGGTGGATGTATTAATATTCCAGCTGTTTTAGGCGGAAATCAAGCTTTAGCTAATTTTTTAAGCCCTGTCTTTGCAGATAGTTTATCCCTTCAACCGGCTGCTCATATCGAACATCAAACGGAATTTATACTGATGGGCATCTCAGTTATTGCCGTACTAATTATCGCATATATCGCCTACCAGAAATATGGCAAGAATGCGGCTATATCGACAGAGGAGAAGCGTGGAATAGCAAAGCTTTCCTACCATAAGTTTTATATAGATGAAATATATGATATCCTTTTTGTAAAGCCTTTAGCTTGGCTTTCTCGGGTATTATATTCGGTCGTAGATCGACTGGGCATAGATGGATTGGTCAATGGTATCGGTCGAGCAGTGGCTGATGCCGGTAAAGGGATCCGCTTATTACAATCAGGATATGTGACTTTCTACTTATTTATGATGGTTTTGGGTGTTATTGCTCTATTTATATATGGCATAGTTAGTATTTAAGTTTATAAATGTTATTTGATCATACATGAACAATCTATTTACACTTTTATTACCGCTGATTACAGGTATTATTTTAGCATTTATAAAAGATCAACGTACGGCAAAATATGTCGCTTTATTATTAGCGCTTATTAGTTTTGGAGCGACCTTGCCTTTTCTGTGCTTATTTTCAGCTGATGCGAGTATACAATTTGAACAGCATTTAGCTTGGATTCCAGCATTGGGCATTCAAATACATTTAGGTTTGGATGGCATAAGTCTGCCCTTCGTCCTATTGACGAATATGTTAATCCCTTTAATTATTTTAAGCTCCTATATGCGCCAGCTTAAGCCAGGCATCTATGCACTTATGTCATTTATGCATGCGGGTTTACTTTTGGTGTTTATGGCATTGGATGCATTTACCTTTTATATCGGCTGGGAAGTTTCTTTAATTCCGATATATTTTATCTGTGGTTTGTGGGGAGAAGGAGATCGAATACGGGTGAATTTAAAGTTTTTCGTATATACCTTCTTCGGTAGTTTACTAATGCTCATTGCTATTATCTACTTATCGCAGCAGGCATCAAGTTTTGAATGGGCGGCTTTAAAGGCTTTACATTTAAGTGAAACGGCACAATCCTATGTGTTTTGGGCTTTCTTTTTAGCTTTTGCCATTAAAATTCCAATCTTTCCTTTCCATACCTGGCAGCCTAAAACCTATACCTATGCGCCTACTATAGGAACGATGCTTCTGGCGGGAATTATGTTGAAGATGGGAGTTTATGGTTTAATACGCTGGCTGATTCCTCTAGTCCCCGTTGCGGTACATAGCTATGGCAGCTGGGTTTTAATTCTCTGTGTTATCGGTATTGTATATGCTTCTATTATTGCTTTAAAGCAACAGGATACAAAACAACTGATCGCCTATTCTTCCATAGCCCACGTCGGGCTGATTGCTGCAGGGATATTTGCTTGGAACCAGCAAGGTCTTCAAGGGGCAATTATGCAGATGTTCAATCACGGAATTTCTGTCATAGGTCTATTCTTAGTGCTGGATATTATCAGTAACCAGACCCAAACGCGCCAAATTCATGAGTTAGGGGGGATTGCTACGCGGGCACCTAAATTAGCGGCTTTATTTTTAGTTATCATCATGGGAGCGATTGGACTTCCATTGACGAATGGATTTATTGGAGAGTTTTTACTGCTTATTGGCATCTTTAATCAAGGAGTATGGTATGCCGCAGCAGCAGGTTTAACCTTAATTTTAGGCGCGATTTATATGTTACGATTATTCCAAAAAACGATGTTAGGTAAGGTTTCGGAGCGGACCGCGCAGATGTCGGATGTTGGGGGATCGGAATTATTAACCTTGCTGATTATTGCGGGGTTGATTCTATATTTAGGAATCTTTCCAAATACCTTCCTACATCTTTCCGAAGCTGCGGTAAATCAATTATTAGTGGACTTTTCTACGGTTAAAACTTTATATTAAAATTATGGCAGCCATTATTACGCTTTCTTTACTTGCTATTTTAATCTTGTACATGGGATTGTATAAGGCCAATAGAATGCTTCTTCCTACCAGTTTACTCGGATTTGTCCTGGCCATATTTTTCTTAATTAAGGATTGGCATACGGTGAGCAAGCCCAGTTTTTCGGGGATGATATTTTTTGATCATTATGCTGTTGCATTCTCTATATTATGTATTCTTATTACGGGCGTTATTCTTACCCTTTCCA
>DAIQRP010000230.1:0-2396 GCA_036786125.1 Sphingobacterium sp. | reverse complement strand
AGCTTCTATCCATCGAGTAATTATGTCCGTATCGGCCGTCAATATATCCTACAGGTAGACTCCTTATATGAAAAGGAGTTCCCAACAGACCCGAGCAAACTCTTTAGGCATCACGACTTTAAGGCTTATCAATTTTTGGCGAAATAGTTATTATTAATTATATTGCAACAGAAATAATCCTAAAAATGAGAAAAAAGCCCTATACCCTTTATGTGGTACTATTAATTATCGTGGTCTTATTGGTTACAGCAACAACCTGCTCTAAAATATTATAATTCTATTTTTTAATGGATAAATGCGGGTAAACTTTTAAATTTACCTGCATGAACCAAAATAATTCAACCCTAAACCCATTGATTAAGTTTTTTATTTCAGGTCCTGGGCCTGGACTATTGCTTATTTTGTGTGTTATCATTTCCCTTTGTATAGCTAATTCTTCTTTATCTGTAGGTTTCGAAAGACTCCTTTCCACGGAATTGGGTTTTCAAAATGCACATCTTCAATTAAAATACAGCAGCCTGACTTGGATTAATGATGGCTTAATGGCGATATTCTTTCTACTCGTCGGATTAGAAATAAAAAAAGAACTTGTCGAAGGAGATCTTTCTACGCCCAAAAAAGCAATCCTTCCGGTATTCGCAGCCTTGGGAGGCGTAATCTTCCCCGCACTGATCTATACCTTATTTAATTTTGGGTTGCCCACTATTAAAGGATGGGCTACTCCAATGGCAACAGATATCGCTTTTGCATTAGCCATCGTAACTATTTTGGGAGATAAAGTCCCTAGCTCACTAAAAGTCTTTCTAGCTGCATTAGCCATCGTCGATGATCTGATGGCCATTATCGTGATTGCATTATTTTATGCGAGTACATTGCATTATTTATACTTAGCCTATGCTGCAGGGCTTACGCTCCTATTATTAGTATTTAATCGATTAGGCTTTAAAAATTTAGCTTTCTATTTAATTCCAGGTGTCTTTATTTGGTATTTTATCCATCATTCAGGCATACATGCTACGATTGCTGGCGTAATAACAGCCTTCTGTATTCCATTACATACTAAAAGTGGGGAATCTCCATTAGAAAACTTAGTTTCTGTAATAAGCCATCCGGTTAACCTTATTATTATGCCCATATTTGCCTTAGTGAATACAAATATCCGCTTTATGGATGGCATGGTTGAGGGTTTAACGACGCCTTTAGGTTTGGGTATCATCCTAGGTTTAGTTTTAGGTAAACCTATTGGAATTACTCTTTTCTCCTATATCACTATAAAGTTAGGAATCTCTGCCAAACCTGAAGGAGCATCTTTAAGTCATCTGATTGGAGTAGGAATGCTTGCCGGTATTGGATTTACGATGTCTATTTTTATTGCTGTACTCTCATTTACAGGAAATGAATTATTATTGGGCGAGGCGAAGTTTGCCATTCTTACTGCCTCTATAAGTTCTGCGCTTTTAGGTTCTCTATATTTGAGTTATCTGCATCAAAAGAAAAAATAACCATATTCCAAAAAAAAGCGGCTTTATCACAGCCGCTTTTTTTTATGATTACTTGGTTTTAGCATGCTGCTCTTTCAAACGTTCTTCCCAAAATTTTGCTCCTTGAATATCTAAGGCATGAGGATCAAATGTCGGACTTTTAATACCGGCCTTTCGTTGTTTCTTATAATCTTTCCAGACACGTAATGCCGGTTTAGATAACAGAAGAATCGCAGTAATATTGACATAAGCCATAAGACCGACTCCAATATCTCCTATCTTCCAAGCTAAATCTGCAGTTTTTATTGTCCCATAAAAAGTTGCTATCAAAAATGCAATGCGCAGTATCCAAATGGTCACTTTAGAATTTCCATTCGAAAATAAGTACGAGATATTAGTTTCCGCATAATAGTAATAAGCCATCACCGTAGTAAAGGCAAAGAAGAATAACGAAATAGCGACAAATTCAGAACCAAAACTTTGAAAATGATGAGATACCGCAGCTTGAGTAAATCCAGTCGCATCAATACCCGGTAAGTTTTGAACAATAAAGCCCGTTCCATCTTGTACATTATACTGGCCTGTAAATAGAATCATTAAGCCTGTCGCTGTACATACAAATAAAGTATCTATATAAACTGAAAATGCTTGCACTAAGCCTTGTTCTGCAGGATGGTTCACCTCTGCTGCCGCAGCAGCATGTGGAGCGGTACCTTGCCCAGCTTCATTGGAATAAATTCCTCGTTTTACTCCCCAGGCAATGGCCATCCCCACAATTCCCCCAAAAGTAGCGTCAACAGAAAAGGCAGATTCAAAAATCAATTTAAACACCGCAGGGATTTGTTGCACATTAAGTCCTATAATAATCAAAGCCATTAGAATATAGGCTCCAGCCATAAATGGAACGATAAATTC
>DAIQRP010000229.1:0-2408 GCA_036786125.1 Sphingobacterium sp. | reverse complement strand
AGCGACTGCTTTACCATCTCGAGCTTATCCTTAACACGGGATACCACTTCTGCGGAGTTCTCCCCTTTTAACATCATGACAATTCCACCTACGGCTTCCTTTTCTCCGTTATACGTTAAGGCGCCATAACGTACCGCAGCACCTAATCTCACCTCAGCTACATCTCGAATATAAATCGGTACGCCAGCGGCATTTTTCTTAATAGCAATCTGCCCAATATCTTCCATAGACGATACCAAGCCTACGGCACGAATAAAGTATGCATTTGGTTTCTTATCGATATAAGCGCCACCTGTATTTTGATTATTTTCCGATAAAGCAGTAAAGATCTCATTAATACCCACCTGCATAGCACGCAACTTATTCGGGTTGACAGCTACCTCATATTGTTTTAAGAATCCCCGGGAGTTCCATACAGCTGACGTGCCACAATCCAATCCTGCATCGTGCGCAGATCCATAGCCGAGTATTTTTGCTCTGCACCTTTAGCGGGATGTAATACATATTGATAAATCTCTCCTAATCCAGTACTTATAGGAGATAATTCCGGCTTACCTAAGCCCGGAGGAATATTTTCTTCAGCTTCTTTTAAACGCTCATTAATCAGCTGTCGCGCAAAGTAGATATCGACCTCATCTTTAAATACTACTGTAATAACGGATAGGCCAAATCTCGAAATGGAACGTAATTCCACGAGTTTAGGTAAATTTGTGAGTACTCGCTCTATAGGGAAAGTGACAAATTGCTCTACCTCCTGTGCGGCCAATGAAGGCGAACTGGTAATAATTTGAACTTGATTATTGGTGATATCTGGAACAGCATCTATAGGCAGCTTTGTCGCTGACCAACCTCCCCAGATAATTAAAATCAGGGTGAAAAATCCGATTAGCAACTTATTCTTGATGCTAAAGAGGATAATCTTATTTAACATAATATTAAAAATTAATAGTAATACATCCGAAAGCCTGAAAAAGCTTCGATTTTTTGGACCATAAAGTCCCTAATAGTACTATTAAGCAAATTTGGGGGGCTGCCATACGGAAAGAAGATCCGATGCAGAGAATGGAGATAGATAATGAACCACAAAAGAAGGGTGTTCATCCGCAGTATGATTATCCAATAATACGGGAGATCCGCTTTGGAATAATACTGAACAACAAGCACATACACATAAGGGTGAACATAAGTCTATATGATCATCCGAAATGGAGCTCGCTGCATTGGAGTCTATACTTAGCGAAGAGTACATAGATGTCACAGGCACAGCATCATCATGCTGATCTGCACAAGGCACAAAACATAGTGCCAAGACATATATACTCATTAAATAAGCTAAGAATCTCAAATTTCTATTTATTATTTCTCCAAATAAACAAAAATTATGATTAACATCAAACTGATAAATAAAAAAAGCGCATGTATTTTACAATACATACGCTTCATTATAGTCTATGGCGCTTAATTACCAGATCACAATACGATCTTTTTTAGGCACGAATAACTTATCTCCTTTTTTAGTTTTAAAGGCCTCATGGAAACCATCTAAATTCACTAAAGGTGCAAATGCACGATATTGTGCTGGAGAGTGTGGATCTGTCTTCACTTGATTTACCACAAATGCTTCTGTTGTTTTAGAACGCCAGATAGTAGCCCAAGATAAGAAGAAACGTTGCTCCTGAGTAAATCCATCGATTAATCCTGGATTTCCTTTATCTTTTAAGTACATTTTTAAGGCATCAAAAGCGACAGAAGAACCTCCTAAGTCACCAATATTTTCCCCTAAGGTAAAACGTCCATTAACAAAGATTCCCGGTACAGGCTCATACGCTTCAAACTGTTTTACTAAAGCAGCTGTAGATTGTTCAAATTTCTTTTTATCTGCATCTGTCCACCAGTTGTTTAAGTTTCCATTACCATCGTACTGCGCTCCTGAATCATCAAAACCATGAGAAAGCTCATGTCCGATTACAGCACCAATACCACCGAAATTAACCGCAGCATCAGCTTTATAATCGTAGAATGGAGGCTGTAAGATAGCAGCAGGGAAAACAATCTCATTAAATAATGGAGAGTAATATGCATTTACAGTTTGTGGAGTCATTCCCCACTCTGTTTTATCTACAGGCTTTCCTTGTTTGGCGATATTTTCTTCAAAAGCCCATTTATTAGCGGCTAATACATTTTCAAATAATGAAGTACCTACCGTTAATTTAGAATAGTCTTTCCACTTATCTGGGTATCCAATTTTTACATTGAATTTAGATAATTTCTCTAAAGCTTTAACTTTCGTTGCTGGAGACATCCATTTTAAATCTTTAATATGTTGCTCAAAAGATTTAATTAAATACTGCACCATCTCTTCAGCCGCATTTTTTGCTTCCGGTGGACAGTTATCTACGACATACAAT
>DAIQRP010000228.1:0-2411 GCA_036786125.1 Sphingobacterium sp. | reverse complement strand
GGCAATTAGTTTTTTCTTATCAGCAGCAACTTTAATTTTAAAGAGCTCTACAAAGAAATAAATTAAAGCAATCGGTCCTATGGTGAACATAAATAAGTCTGTATACGCCGTATTCATAATCATTAAATAGATCAATGGAATCGCTAATAACGCTCCAATATATACCGCATACTCTCTGCTTTTACGTTTCATAACAGACAGATTGGCAATTGGACTATTCCCTATCGGACCTAAATACTTCTTAATACATAGAAAAATTACCAGACCTATAACCATTACTATAGCTGCAGAGAGGAAGGCTAAATTCCAAGAATAACCCTTACCAAGCCCCACACATACTGCACCTCCTAAAAACGCACCTACATTAATTCCTGAATAGAAAATACCAAATCCAGCATCTCTACGCGGATCATCCTCTTTATATAAATCTCCTACCATCGAAGAGATATTAGGCTTAAAGAAACCCGTACCTATAATGGTTAATGATATGCCAAAATAAAAAAAGTCATGAGGATTAGACGCTAAAAGGGCATTTCCTAAAATCATCATTATTGCACCGAAAGTCAGGGACTTCTTAAATCCTAACACCTTATCCGCAAAAATACCACCTACAAAAGTAAAAGCATAGACAAAGGCTTGAATAGCCCCATACTTTAAATTAGCCTCCTGATCAGAAAGTAATAGCTGATCCACCATAAAGATGGCTAATACCCCACGCATTCCATAGAAACAAAAACGTTCCCACATTTCCACCATAAATAAATACCATAACTGTTTGGGGTATTTACCTTCAAAATTTTGAATTTCCTCTAATGTTTGTTGTTTTGTTGACATGATATCAGTTCTTATGATACGATAAAAGCCCTTCATCAGAAGGGCTTTTAATATTTTTATTTTACGCCGTGCATTAATTTTTTAATGATTGGATTTAGGGCCATAATGAGTAGGCCTGCAGCAATCGGAACCACAGTAAAAATTAAAAAGAATGTCGATAAAGAGTATTCTTTAGTAATATTTTCAATCTGTCCACCTAATAAAGCGGCTAATTTCTGCCCAATAGCTACAGCTAAGTACCACATACCAAACATAAATGCAATCATTCGTGCTGGCACCAATTTAGAAACATAGGATAGTCCTACAGGAGATAGACATAACTCTCCAATGGTGTGGAAGAAATAGGCACCTACTAACCAAAGGAAACTAATACGAACTCCTTCTGCTACACCTGATGTTCCGATAAATAAACAACCGAATCCTAAAGCCATAATAATTAATCCTAAGCCATATTTAACAGCTGCAGGAGGATTATATTTGGAATCCCATACTTTAGATACTAAGGACGCACATGCAATAATAAAGAAGGAGTTTAGTGTACTAAAGAAAGAAACTGTAATTTCTGAGGTCTTCGACGTAAACTCTTTATTTAACATCCAGATCGCCATAGCCCAAATCGCTACGAAACAAATGACCAAGATAATATTCGATAATTTTGATTTGGCCCATGTCTGTTTGGTTAATAATACCAATACATAAGAGACAATTAATAAAGGAATAATCGTTAATAAAGAATTGAAAATATTAAATGCCGACTTCGCTCCTCCGACTAATTCTCTATCTATATTATCACGAGCGAAAATCACTAAAGAGGAAGCTCCTTGTTCAAAAGACATCCAAAAGAATACCACAAAAAATCCAAAGATAATGACAGCAATCATCCGGTCGCGCACAATCTTAGTATAGTTTGCTAATCGTTTGACCACGACAAAAATAAATAAGAATAAAGCAATAAGGACTACAAAATTCTGTCCTGCAATGCCTGCAATTTCAAAGTTAAATATGTTGATTTGAGCAATCTTTGTCAAGGGATCATTAAAGGCATATCCTAATCCGAGTAGCGTCATTAAAGCGATCAAGCTATAATCTACCCTCGTAAATGGGTTTGGTTTCTCTCCAGGTTCATACTGCACCACTTTTGTGGCCGCGGCATCTCCCTTTTTAGGAGCTTCTCCAATAGAACCGAATAAAGGTTTAGCAAACCAAAATTGTAAGGTTCCTAATAACATAAAAATACCTGCCAGACCAAAACCCCAATGCCAGCCTTCTTTTTCAGCTAGATAACCACATAACATCATTCCAAAGAATGCACCAGAGTTCACACCCATATAAAAGATGGTATAAGCGGCATCTTTCTTTCTAGGAAAGCTTTTATACATTTCGGAAAGAATAGAAGTCATATTGGGTTTAAAGAATCCCGTACCGATAACCAAGGATCCAAGTCCTAAGTATAAAAATAACGGAGAATCAAAAGCCATAAATAAATGCCCTAAGGTCATAATAGCGGCCCCGACAACAACTGCCCAACGGTAGCCTAAAAATTTGTCAGCGATAATACCACCAAAGATGGGGGTAAT
>DAIQRP010000227.1:1887-2444 GCA_036786125.1 Sphingobacterium sp. | reverse complement strand
TCAATAGTACTCGTCAACTATTTCAATAGTACGCGTCTATTATTTCCATTGTATTCCTATATTTTTCATGTGTATAGGCATAGATAGGCTATGAGGTAATACGAAAATGAAGCACATTAAAAGAAATGTACCTATTTAGATATGTTGGATTATATATTGTTTTTAACAGGAGGTCTTTTTAAGGTGTTTTACAACAAAGAAACCATTGATTGGTTGGTGTGGGTTGATAATATTAAAATAATACCGTAGAGGAGCTATTATAAAGCTTGTCTAAAAGCTTTATTGTCATGATTAGAAATTTCATCGCAATAAAAGTCCAATTAGGGGAAGTTTATATCAATTGACAGATTCAATTCATTTGAATAGCAGTGCAAAGTTTCCTAAAGAGTTATTATTGATGTTTTGTTGCGCTATAGCTGGAATCGAAAGCCAAATGATGACTTTTCAACCTTAGCAATTCGCCTTATGAAGGCTTTAAAAACTTATCGATCGGAATGCCCTAAAGATTTATCCGGATTGACCTGATCACGAATAGCTTGTTTTAATTCTTTGATTTC
>DAIQRP010000227.1:364-1877 GCA_036786125.1 Sphingobacterium sp. | reverse complement strand
GGAATCTGCCGGCTTGTTTACGAGCGAAGATTAAGAGCTCATCCAAATGTATTTGGTAGCGACCTGCTACAGCGGATGGAATCAATTGGACAGCATACAGCTCTTCAGAAAAAGTCGTTAATAATTCTTGAGCCATATAGGCTGCGCGTAATAGCCAACCGCATTTGGGGCAATATTCAATAGAAAGGGTAGGTTTCATAAGATTAAGTTAGGGAATTATTCTTAATCTACATCAATTAATTTGAAACAAGGTCTCTGTATATTTGTACTATATCAAAAACAGCTAGTAGTATGGAATTAGGAATTAGTATGTTCGGCGATTTGCATATAGATGCACATGGTCAGGTTCAATCTCCAGAGCAGAGGTTGCCAGAGTTAATGGAAGAAATCAAATTAATGGATGAAATAGGCTTAGATTATTTCGGAATTGGAGAACACCATAGACCCGATTATGCTGTTTCTAGTCCAGAAATTATTTTAGCTGCGGCAGCTACAATCACAAAAAATATTAAACTGGGTTCGGCAGTATCTGTCATTAGTTCTTCCGATCCGGTGAAGTTATATCAAAACTTTGCGACTGTTGATTTATTATCTCAGGGTAGAGCTGAGTTGATGGCTGGAAGAGGTAGTTTTATTGAATCTTTTCCTTTATTTGGTTATAATCTAACAGATTACTCTGCTTTATTTGAAGAGAAGCTTGATTTACTGTTAAAGATAAATAAGGAAGAGCGAATCACTTGGCAAGGGAAATTCCGGGCATCTATCACAGATCAGCAGGTATTACCTCGAGCGGTAAATAATAATTTAGACATATGGATTGCTGTCGGCGGAACTCCGGAGTCCGTAGTTCGGGCGGGGCGTTTAGGGTTACCATTAATGATGGCTATTATAGGTGGAGCTCCGGATAATTTCCTACCCTTATTCGAATTGTATAAAGAGCAGTATCAACAATATGGTCACGATATGTCAAAATTTAGAGTGGGTATTCATGCGCATTCATTTTTTGGAGATAACTCCAAGGCAGTAGCAGATGCATTCTATCCCACCTATGCCGCTCAGATGAATCGAGTAGGAAAATCTAGGGGATGGCCTCCTTACCAACGTACACAATATGATTTTGGAAGATCCAATTTAGGTGCTTTAATTATTGGGGATGCCAATGAAACTGCTGAAAAGATACTCGCTTTTCAAGAGAAATTTGGCTTAACCCGATTTGCAGCACATATGGATATGGGTGGACCTACACATAAAGATATGATGCGATCGATTGAAATCTATGGGAGCCAAGTAGCTCCTCAGGTACGGAAAGCATTACAGAAATAAAAAAAAGCCCGATAGATATATCGGGCTTTTTTATTGCATTTTTATTTTACTGTTTTTCCAACATACTCCTCATCTTCTGCCTTCCATATTTTATATCGAACTTCATATCCTTCCGGAATATAAATAACAATAGGGAGTCTTCCGTTGTATCGAGCCATCTCGGACCGTGCAGCAATAAATTTAGTTACTT
>DAIQRP010000227.1:0-354 GCA_036786125.1 Sphingobacterium sp. | reverse complement strand
CTCCGGATTCATACAACCCATTAGAGTACCTGCTACTTGGCCATCTGTTTGAAATTCATAATAGGAATATCCCCAGCCTTGTAAATCCTTTTCCTCCAAAGTGCCACTCAGGAAGAAATTATTGCAGGCATCAACTTCCATCATTTTTCCTACATAGAACTCAATTTTCTTCTGCTGGTCATTTGCGCCATGAGGCACATCAATAATAATTTGTTGCATACCCGCTTGGGCAGCAGGAAACATACTTACTGAGGCGCTTGGTGTCTGTTGTGCCATAACTTGATGTTGCATTAAACCGAAAACAATAAGGGTCACTAAAAGTAGTTTTCTCATCTCTATAATTATTTTGTTTTA
>DAIQRP010000027.1:24385-29665 GCA_036786125.1 Sphingobacterium sp. | reverse complement strand
GAAGGTTCCTTAAATTGTAATGAACCTGATATTAAAGATGTTTTATCCGGTACTGCAGAATTGGTAAAAGGAGTTTTAAATCCAGCATCAGCTTTAGTCACAGTCAGTAACCCTTGGAATATCGCCGATGGAAATGATAGTACATATGCCAACCTTTTCGCTGCAGCAAGTGTGGCAGCATATGCTAAACTCGATGTTGTTTTTAAATCTGTGAGTCAGCCAGGAGATTCTATTTTTATTCGAGTGGGGAATATCCCTGCCGCAGTTTCGGTATTGACAGGATTCACCATACAGAGATATTTAGGTAATACCCCAGTAGGAGATCCCCTTACAATGGGTGGAAACCTGTTGTCATTACTACGTCTAAAAAATGGAGAATTTTTAATTATGACCGTCACTACAGAACCTTATGATCGAATTGGAATCCGCTTAGGTGGAGTTGTAGGGGTTTTAGAATCGATGAAAATATATTCCGTAATTCGAAAACCATATATTCATACCTTTTCACCTACAGAATTAAAACACTTTGTTATATGTGAAGGAGATCGTATTCAAGTAGGTTTAAATGATAAGTGTCTAAGTTATGATTGGTACAGTTCAGCAGAAGGAGGAACCTCATTAGGCCGCTCTATACATGTTCCTAATTCTTATACAAATTCCGGATTTATGCCCGTCGGCTTAGGCTATAAAACTTACTATGTACAAAATAATAGATTGGATTGTCAATTTGGACCTCGAATGCCCGTTACAGTTTTAATATTACCTAAACCTGGAAAGCCACATCTTACCTTACAAAATATAATTAATTAAAAAATTAAATATCAATTTACTATGAAAATCAAATCTACAAAAATTAAAATAATAGCGTTCATGCTATTATTTGGAGCTCTAGGTTCTTCATCCTATGCTCAAAGTTCCTCTGCAGGACCAATTAGTCCTCTAGGTCCAGGTTTTAAGACAATGGCGGGTACCACAGATAGAACGATATTATTTGGTGATCCAAAAATTTTAAATTTTGATCATGAGAATCGTGATGCTATTTTATTTTACAATCCTGCTAAAGAAAATCAGTTTACTTTAAGAGCATCTTCTATTGAAGATATAGCTTCTAATAGAGGTCTTAAATTTACAAGTTATAAATGGTATACAGGTTCGGCAGATAATTGGACATTAGTTGATGGTCAAAAAGATTCATTATTAGTTAGATCGGGTCTGGAGCCTGGATACCATCATTTTAGAGTTGAGGGAATTATTAATCCAAATGGAGTTCCTGAAGATTTACTATGTGGTTTTTTAGATGAAACATTCACCGTATTCGTTCTTCCAAGTTTATCGATTACATCATCAGGAACTGGAGCTACGGGATCATTCTATGTCTACTGTGAATCGGATGTGGAAAATGATGTTAAACAAAAGAAAATTGGAATTGAAACTCAAGTAAGTTTTGTCGATTATTCGCAAACTCCTGAAGTAGATAAATTCGAAAAGTTGTATAGATTCTATGCTATAAAAGCAAAAGAAGATGGTACATTTCCAAATTATGACCTTACTCTCAAGGAAGATCCAACCAGTGTGGACGGTATTGAGCTTTTAGAAGAAAATACTACTGGAATTTTTTCTCCTCAAATGGATAAACACGGGAAGTATAAAATTTATGTAGAGACGGAATATACAATAAAAGGCAGAAGGTACGATAAAACAGAATCAGAAGGAAAAGTTAGGGATCGTCCATATATGATTTTTAATGCCTTAGCGAAACATGGCGAAGAGGATTTAGTTGTAACTGTAACTCCTAAACCAGGTAAACCACATATTACTATTATTAGCGTTACAGATTAATATGCATTTCTTGTTCCGTATTATATATTTATATATTGTTGTGCTTATAGCCTGCATTAGCAGTGCTATGGCACAACAGGAACAATCATTTACAACCATAAAAGGGAAGAAAGTTACCCTTAAAGCAAATTTGGATATTGAAACTTCCTTTTTATGGTTTAAAAATGGGGAACCGATTAATGGAAACCATGAGTCTATATTAATCGTTACAGAATCAGGGGTATATACCGTTATTGCATTAGGTGAAGGCTGTAATTCTGATGAGTCTGACCCTGTAGTAATTGTATTTGATGAACAAGCAGAAGAAGTTACTGTAGATATTGAAATCAAGCAGACTGTAGACAATGCTCAAATACAATTAGGAGAACAATTCTCATATCAAATTTATTTATATAATAATAGTGGAAATGAAGCACATGAGCTCCACGCTCAAGTAACTCTTCCTAGGGCCGTAAAATACGCTTCATTCCAATCAAATGGAAATCAATCTATAGTTTATAATCCATCGAAACATCAGGTAGACTGGAGATTAGATCAGTTGAAACCCTATAGTTCAGAAATGATTTATATATTGGTAGATGCTAAAGAAGCAGGCTTCGCACAAAGTTTCTCCTCGGTATCGGTACGAGAAAAAGATCATTATCTACCAAATAATAAGGATTCTGTATCTGTGCATATTGTAGCATTTAAAATTCCCAATGTCTTTTCCCCCAATGGAGATGGCGTTAACGACTTTTTTGAAATTGTAGGTATTCAGCAATTTAAGTCTAATCAGCTCACTATTTTCAATCGCTTTGGAAATGTAGTATACGATCAGAAAGAATATGCCAATCAATGGACCGCAGAAGGTCTTGCGGATGGTACCTATTATTATATTTTAAAATTAGATGCTGAATCGGGTAAATCTCAAACCTTTAAAGGTTATATTACAGTCATTCGAAAGATTACCACACGGTAATCTAATTTAAAGACCTTTGGTCTTTTATTCCTAAATTTTTAAACCAAAACAAAGCTATTTTCGAATTGTTACTATTCTGAAAGCACAAGTTTGTGCTTTAAACTTTTCTTTATGGATCTGGTTTAACAGGGTAAAACAATGGCAAAATTATTACAAGTGAATGCAAATGGGCTATATTGTGCTCAAGCTGATATTTATATCGACCCCTGGAGGCCTGTATCCCGCGCTATAATTACACATGGACATGCGGATCATGCACGTATAGGGATGGGAAAATATTTATGTCATCAGGACGCTGTGCCTATTTTAAAACAGCGCCTAGGAAAGGATATTCAAATTTCGGGACTCGCTTATGGAGAAGAAATTCAAATAAATGCCGTACGCATTACATTATTTCCTGCTGGACATATTATTGGATCTGCTCAAGTAAAATTAGAGTATAAAGGAGAAATTTGGGTTTTTACAGGAGATTATAAACTGGCTGCTGATGGGCTTTCAGTTCCTTTTGAACCTATTAAATGCCATCATTTTATTACGGAATCTACTTTTGGCCTGCCCATCTATCAATTTCCGTCTCCCTTTTCAGTATATAAACAGATTAATGATTTTTGGATTAAGAATAGGGAAGAAGGATTGAATACGGTAATGCTCGGCTACGCTTTAGGGAAAGCACAAAATATATTACATCATATAGAAGTGGAAGGAGAAATCTACTTGCATGGAGCTGTTGCACAGATGAATATAGCTTTATCTGAACTAGGTTATCAATTCCCTGGCCATTATCTGTCTGCAGAGATGGATCGAAAGAAAATAAAAGGAGCCCTAATTGTAGCTCCTCCCTCCGTGATGGATAGCCGCTGGTTGCAGCGCTTAAAACCTTATCGAATAGCGATGTGCAGTGGATGGATGCAGCTGCGCGGTGCCCGCCGTAGAAAAGGAGTAGATCAAGGATTTATTTTATCCGATCATTGCGATTGGGCACAGCTCAATCAAGCGGTCCTAGCAACGGGCGCGGAGCATATATATATCACCCATGGATATGAAGAAAACTATGCCAAATGGTTGCGGGAAACCTATCATCTGGATGCCCATATTTTAAAAACACTGTATCATAATCAGGAAGAGGAGGAGCAAGACTAATGGATTTTGTAGCGCTATTTGATCGACTAGATCAGACCACAAAGACTTCTTTAAAGGTGGAAGCCATCTTCACCTACTTAAATGAAGCTGTTGAAAAAGATAAGATTTTTGTTATTTCATTACTTATTGGACATCGCCCCAAACGTCCCGTCAAAACCTCAGACTTAAGAATATGGGCCGCAGAAGCCGCACATATTCCATTGTGGTTATTGGAAGAAAGTTATTATATCGTCGGAGATATAGCAGAAACTTTATCTTTAGTGTTACCCGATGTAGATAAATCTAATTTATTTGAAATTAGTGAGTTATATATTGAAATTACGAATTTGATAATGCTTGATTCTGAAAGTCAAAAACGAATGGTCATGGATTATTGGAAGAAATTTTCAGGAACTTCTAGATTTTTATTTAATAAACTGTTGACGGGTAATTTTCGAGTTGGCGTTTCTAAAAAAATTGTAGTTAAAGCTTTAGCCAGTTATGTCGGCCTAGCGGAAGCGGTGGTAGAACATCGATTGATGGGAAAGTGGAGCCCTTTGACAGAAAGTCTGGAGAGCTTATTTGCTGAGAAAGCCGTTGCCAAGAAGCACTTTTTACCTTTTCCTTTTCTATTAGCCTATCCGCTTACAGAAGGTTTGCCCAGTTTAGGCAATGTTTCGGAATGGCTGATAGAACCTAAATTAGATGGAATTCGAGGTCAGATTATACTTCGTCAAGGCGATATTTTTATCTGGAGTAGAGGGGAGGAACTGATGACCGAAAAATTTCCTGAATTTAAATCACTTTTAACAATTCTACCAGAAGGTACGGTATTGGATGGTGAAATTATCCCTTGGCGGGATGATGCTCCGATGGATTTCTCCTTGATGCAAACACGCATAGGTAGAAAAAACCTCAGTGCTAAACTATTGCAAGAAGTACCTTTAATTATGGTATGTTTTGATCTTTTGGAATGGCATTCTCAAGATGTTCGATCCTTAAATTTAGCCGAAAGAAGAGCTCTGCTCGAACAGATATTTCAAGAATATCCTGTCGGGCCATATTTGAAACTTTCTGAAAAACTGGAGTTTACGGATTTGAATTCTATAGAAAGTTATCGTTTAGATGCGAGGTCATATCATGCTGAAGGATTAATGATTAAGAATTTAAATTCAGCTTATGGTGTAGGCCGAAGACGTGGAGATTGGTGGAAGTTTAAAACTGATCCTATGTCTATAGATGCAGTGCTTTTATATGCCCAATCAGGGCATGGACGTAGAGCGAATCTATATACCGATTATACCTTCGCTGTGTGGGATGGAGATCAGCTTGTCCCATTTGCCAAGGCTTATTCTGGATTGACC
>DAIQRP010000027.1:14870-24375 GCA_036786125.1 Sphingobacterium sp. | reverse complement strand
ACGGATAAAGAGTTATTCCAAATTGATAACTGGATTAAGAGAAATACCTTAGAAAAATTCGGTCCAGTACGTTCTGTAAAAGCCGAGCTAATCTTTGAAATTGCATTTGAAGGCATCAATCTAAGTCCCAGACATAAATCTGGAATAGCCGTACGCTTTCCACGGATACTAAGATGGAGAAAGGATAAGTCATTAAACGATATTAATAGCAAACAAGATCTTTTACAATTAATAGAATCAAAGCGATGAATAGTTTTGCTGATGTTTGGTTTTTTAATCAGAAATGGAAGCCTCATGCATTTCAAAAAGAAACTTGGAAAGCGATGGCTTCCGGCAAATCTGGTTTAGTCAATGCGCCTACAGGTTTTGGAAAAACCTATGCTGTTTGGTTTGGTATATTGGCCGATTATTACGAAAATCCAAATTTTAGCAATTTTCGTTTAAAGAAAACTAAGTTTTTACATAGTCTGTATATCACGCCTTTACGCGCTTTATCTAAAGAAATATATAAAGCCTCTTCTCGGGTGTCTGAAGATTTGGATTTAGACTATAAAGTAGAACTTCGAACAGGAGATACAAGTACTAAAGTCAGGCAACAGCAACGGAAGAACCCGCCTCAATCTCTGATTACTACGCCCGAATCTGTGCATTTACTCTTGGCAACAAAAGGAGGAACGGATTATTTTAAGAATTTGTCTTTTATCATCGTAGATGAATGGCATGAACTCTTAGGCTCCAAACGTGGAGTTTTAGTAGAACTGGCTATTGCCCGCCTGAAGGCTATTAATCCGGCATTAAAAATATGGGGTATTTCAGCCACTGTAGGGAATTTAGAGGAGGCGAGCAGGGTCTTACTAGGAAATACAGATTCCATGGCTCTGGTGCGCTTAAAAACATTAAAAAAGATTTATGTGCATACCGTGTTGCCTCCCTCTTTAGAGAAATTTCCTTGGGCAGGGCATCTGGGCATCCGCTTATTGGACGAAGTTGTGCCTATAATTAAGCGATATCAGTCCACCTTGCTGTTTACAAATACCCGTTCTCAAGCAGAAATTTGGTATCAGCAGATTTTAGCCGCTTATCCAGAATTTGCAGGCGTCATGGCTATTCATCATGGTTCATTATCGGATGAGATCCGACTTTGGGTTGAGGATGCATTACATGAAGGTCGATTAAAAGCAGTTATCTGTACAAGCTCTTTGGATTTAGGAGTAGACTTTAGACCTGTAGATTGCGTTATACAGATCGGCTCCCCAAAAGGTGTTGCACGCTTCTTGCAGCGGGCAGGACGATCCGGACATCGCCCTTCAGCAACTTCTAATATCTACTTCGTACCGACCAATTCTTTAGAAATTATTGAAGGAGACTCCTTAAAATATGCGATTTCCGCCCAGATTTTGGAACAACGCATCCCTTATGTGCGCTCTTTTGATGTGCTTATTCAATTTTTAATGACCCTAGCTGTTGGAGACGGATTTCGGGCAGAAACCATCTTCCAAGAGGTCAAGGGGACTCATTGTTTTGCCTCCATAAGTGAAGAGGAATTTAATGAATGCATAGCCTTACTGCAGTATGGAGGGAAATCCTTAACGGCCTATGAGGATTTTCATCGCTTAGTCTATCAGGATGGTCTGTATCAGGTCACTTCTAGGAAATTAGCCATGCGGCATAGACTGAGTATCGGTGCGATTGTTTCGGATGCCATGATGCGGGTGAAGTTTATGTCTGGAAAATATTTAGGCACCATTGAAGAATCTTTTATATCCAAGTTAAATAGTGGAGATATGTTTTGGTTTTCCGGAAGGCAGCTCGAAGTAATCCATATTCGTAATATGGAAGTTGTTGTAAAAGCTTCTACGAAGAAAAAAGGTATTGTACCATCCTGGATGGGGGGGAGATTTGCAATTTCCCCCGATCTGGGGCAGGCCATAAGACATAGCTTCTCTAGCCTACATCAGCCGGCCCAAGAAAGCCCAGAACTGCAATTTTTAAAGCCACTATTTGATGAACAGGCGAAAAGGTCTTGGCTACCCAAGGCCGATGAGCTCTTAGTCGAATATATTCAAACCCGCTATGGGCATCACCTCTTTATCTTTCCCTTTGAAGGAAAATTGGTACATGAGGGCATGGCCCAAGTATTGGCCTATAGGTTGAGTGAAATTCAAGCTGCGACATTTTCTATTGCCACCAATGAGTATGGAATGGAGCTGGTGTCTGCTACAGAATTTAATATCGATAATGACTTCCTGCGGAACTTATTAGATCCTTCAGGCTTGCATCAGGATATTAGCTCTGGAATTAATGTTCAAGAGATGGCCAGAAGAAGATTTAGAGATATTGCTGGTATTGCTGGATTAGTCTTCCAGGGTTTCCCAGGAAAGCAAATGAAAGCCAAGCATATGCAGGCGAATTCGGGACTCTTTTTTTCTGTATTTGAGGAATATGACCCGAATAACCTATTACTTCGGCAGGCTTATGATGAAGTCTTTGACTTTCAGTTGGAAGAAGGACGAATGCAATTGGCATTTCAACGCATTGCAAAACATCGCATCCTATTTTCCCGACCGGAAAAGCTGACGCCCTTTGCTTTTCCCATATTTTCAGAATCCTTTCGAGAGCGCTATTCGAATGAAGATTGGCAAGCTAGATTGGAACAATTAAAAAATCAATTAATTGAATAATACCCATGAGTACACGAATTGTCATCAATAGCTTAGCATTGGATCTATTAGCTGAAAAAGCTGTATACATTCCTAAATACCACCTTTTGGTCATTGCTGATTGGCATTTAGGAAAGATGAACCACTTTCGAAAGGAAGGACTCTTTATGCCATTGGGGCATCCCTCGGAGGAATTTAATGCCTTGACTGCCTTATTGAATCAGCATGAAGTTAGGCAGTTGGTATTCCTTGGGGATTTATTCCATAGTCACTGGAATGCAGCTTGGAATCTGTTTGAAGCCTATATCAAACAATTTCCGCATATTCGATTTCTACTGACCAAAGGGAATCATGATATCTTGTCCGAGGCACATTTCCAGGCGGCACATCTGGATGTCATTCCATACTACGAGCTTTCAGAAGGGATTATTCTGTCCCATGAGCCGCTGGCTGAGCTTCCTGAAGGGAAGGTGAATATGGTGGGGCACCTACATCCGGGATGTATCGTCCGCGGTAAGGGTAGACAAAGTTTTAGATTGCCTTGTTTCTACCAGATGGAACAAACCTTTATCTTGCCGGCCTTTGGAAAATTTACAGGTTTACATATTCTCCCTAGATCCGATAGCCATAAAGTCTATGCGATTGTCAATGATGTCGTCATCTTATTGGGGCAATAGATATATTTTTTAGGAGCACAATAGATATATTTGCGGAAAATACAAACGATGCAAGAACGAGATTCTTCGATAGATATTATGCGCAGTATAGGACTATGCTGTATTATATTAGCCCATGTCAGTCCGCCTTTGATTATATTTCAATTGCGAAATTTTGACGTGCCACTTATGGTTTTTCTATCTGGATACCTATTTGGAAATCGAAAGGTAAAAATTGAAAGTTTCCAAGCCTTCTGTTCTTACCTCGGCAAAAGGTGTATACGATTAGTGCTGCCCGTATGGATATTTATCCTGTTATTTGTCGGGATTCAATTTGTCTTTCCGCAGAATTTTACGACCTATTATTTAAATTATCCCGATAAGCTCTGGTCCAGTTTTTTGCTGATGGAAGGAATAGGATATGTGTGGATAATTCGTATTTTTCTATGTATAGCCGTTCTTGGCCCCCTTTGTGTGGGATGGATCAGAAATCCTAAGAGCCTATTTATACTGTATCTAGCGTATGAAATCCTGTATCTATTAACGGCTAAATATATGGATGAGCGTTATTTTAAACCTGTTAATGAATTGTTTTTTTATACTGTAGGCTTTTTCCTATTTTTCGTCTTAGGAGCTCAGTATAAGTCTTGGACGGTTCAGGCACGTAGGATACTGGCCTTACTTGCGCTAACGATTCTACTTACTGCCGGGATCTGGAAATGGCTACATGATGGGGATTTGCTCATCTTGCAGGACTATAAATATCCTCCTAGACTGTATTATTCCTACTATGCTTGCCTATGTTTTGTTTGTCTATTTTCAATACGGGATCAGATAGGCAAGTGGGAGAGCCCTATTTTAAATTTTGTGGGTTCTTCCACCATCTGGATTTACCTATGGCATATTCTATTCTTACAACTTTTTAAATTCGATGCTTGGTACATCAACTTTATGCTCATCTTTGGCTGTGCTGCAGGGCTAACCTGGTTACAGCAGCAGTTGGTGTATGCATTCGTACGAATAAGCCATGTTCGTAAAGAAGTAGCGAATACTATCTATATGATCTTTTGTAGCTAAGAAAATGCACCGTTTTTGGAGTTAGACAGTGCATTTCTAATGCTATCTGTCCATGGAAAGGAGGTTGTCTACAGTTTCCAGTATCTTATGTTCTTCCTCCTGTTCTTCTAATAACGAAAATGCCAAATAAGCGGCATAGATTTCTGCGGAGAAAGCTTTATGGTTATTTTTAACAAAATTATAAACGTTTTCTTCTTTATAGGGATATCCTATTCCCTGAAGTTCATTTTTAAGGTTTTGCGTAATGCTTTCCTCATTTTCTCCAGAAGCGTAGGATACAATTAAGTGGAATACAATGCGTTCGGGAATAGCTGCATTAAACTCCTTAAATTTATTATGAAAGGTTTCATAATCAAATTTTGATTTTGCGCTGTTCACGATACGACTCCAGATTTGTTCTTCTATTGCTGTACTCATATCACAAGATTTATAAGGTTATTATATTGGTTATAATACCCTAAATATAAAGAAAATGTTTTTGAAAATAACAATTTCTGCTTTTCCATCTACAGACCATAAATGGATATCCATTATTGGAATTTATTTACTTCTAAAGCTATTTTTTTTCTATTATGAGCTAAGTGAGTACGGGAAATATCAATGGATTTATGTATATTGTAGTAGACTAAAAAATAAACTATGAAAATAAAACCATATTATTTGTCGTCAGTATGTTTGCTTTCACTCAAATTGGACATTTACTTTCTGCCGCGTCAGATAGCCAAGTATTCTGGGGAGTAGGATTACTGATTGTCGTTTTTTTTATGTTTTATTTAATAATTCGAAAAACTATAAATACCAAATGATATGAAGAAAAATTACATTTATGCGGCCTCGGGCTTTGTCTTATTTGTCATTATATTAATGTTTTGTAATGAACGTATAGATGCTGGTCACGAAGGGCTACGTGTTAAGATGTATGGCTCGGAAAAAGGAGTTCAAGACGTCACCTTAGTAACAGGTCGAGTTTGGTATAATCCATTTACTGAGATGGTATTTGAGGTACCTACCTATGTTCAAACGATGAACTATGATGCTTTTACGGTGAATGCTAAAGATGGTTCTGTATTTACAGTAGATCCGACATTATCGATGAAGATTAAGGATGGTGAATCGGCGAAGATCTTTAAAAAATATCGTAAACCAATTGAAGAGATTTTAAGAAATACGCTATTCAACCATATTAAGGATGTATATCGTATTGAATTTAATAAGTTTACCACCGATAGTATTATCTCTAGAAGGGAAATGTTTGAAGATGGTGTTCAGCAGAAAATGATTGCTTTCCTCAATAAAGAAGGATTTATTTTAGAACAATTAACTTCAGGTATACAATATCCAGAGACCATTACTCAGGCTATAAACGCGAAGAATACCGCCATTCAACGTGCCCAACAAGCAGAGAATGAGTTAAAGGTAGTAGAAGCAAATGCCAAAAAACTTATTGTGCAGGCAGAGGCGGAGTCTCGTGCCAATGAATTAAAGAAACAGTCTTTAACAGCTTTATTAATTCAGCAACAGTTTATTGAAAAATGGGATGGAAAGACGCCTTTATATGGGCAGACTCCAGCATTTTTTAAATCAGTAGATTAATGGATAAAGAGCTTATAAAAAAGACAGCTTCAAGCTGTCTTTTTTATTTAAGAACATTTTTAGCTGACTGATTGTTATTATTTTTAGATGATAAATATTAAATCTATTTTAAAATTATAAAGTTTATTATTTTTAGCATAGCTTTTGTTAGCATGAATAGATTTTAAATCTTGAAATTATAATAATATGATTGTATTAAAGCAATATTTAGTAACCGCATTTATTTTTGTAGTAAGCACTGTAAAAGCACAGGGTATAGATTTAAATAGCATTAGAAAGGATCTTTCTCAGGCTGTAAAATCTGAATCTGTATGTGAGAAAAACTTAGATTGGTTAGCTGATAATGCAAGTTCAGTATCTGCTAAGGGATATGCTGCAATCTACCGCATGATGATGGCTAACCATACGTCAAATCCGCTACGTAAAATGTCACACTTTAAAGCTGGCAAAAAAGAATTAGAAGAATTAATCTCTCAAAATGCGAATCATACGGAACTTCGATTTATCCGACTTGTGGTTCAAGCACATGCACCAAAAATCCTGGGCTATCATCATGAAATCGAAAAAGATAAGGATTTCCTCGTGGCCAACCTATCGAAAATATCCGATCAGAAGACACATGAGTTACTTTATAAACATCTGAAAGGAGCTAATCTATTTACGAGTGAAGAATTAAAAAATATGGCGAAATAACTTATTTTATGACCTCATGATAAGGTTCTACATGAATAAGGCAATTGCCAATTTCAGGAATCTGCTGTTTTAAGTAATCCTGAAGTTCATGTGCTAATTTATGTCCATCGTGTACAGTAATATCCCCAGCAACAATAGCATGTAGATCGACATGATAACGCATTCCTATCTTTCTAACATAACATTTTTCGGTTCCTAATATGCCTGGAACTTCTAAGGAATATCGACGAATCTGCTCAATTAAATCATCGTATAGATTCTCGTCCATTAATTCTCCTAAAGCAGGGCGGAATATTTTATAACTATTGTATAGAATTAAAAAAGAGGCAAATAATGCCGCCCAATCATCCGCACTTTCAAAACCATCCCCACAGAATAGCGCTATAGATATACCGATAAATGCCGCTAATGAAGTAATGGCGTCGGAGCGATGGTGCCAGGCATCAGCGACTAAGGAGGAGGAGTTAGTCTCTTTCGCTCTTTTTATAACTAATCGAAATGAAATTTCTTTCCAAAGGATAATTGCCCCCAATAGATATAAAGTCCAAGCCTCCGGAAGGTCATGGGGAGTACGAATATTAATAATACTCTGATATGCAATTATAGTTGCGGAAGTGATTAAAAAACCAACGACAATAAAGGTAATTAGCGGTTCTATACGACCATGCCCATAGGGATGGGTATCATCGGCAGGTCTCTTGGCATATTTTAAGCCCAATAAAACGAGGAATGATGCTAATATATCAGCTGTAGACTCAATGGCATCTGCAATAAGGGCAAAGGAGTTCCCTAAAATCCCACCTAATCCTTTAACGATTGCCAAAGCCAGGTTTCCTATTATACTAAAGTATGTTGCTTTTATAGCTTTATCTTCTGAAGACATCATATATCTTATAGTTTGCCTTTAAATACTTTATTTTTAGAATTGGAGTTGAGCAAAATTAGAATATTTAAACCACATTATCGGCAACTGTTAATAAATAGGCAAAAAAAAACACGCATTAAGCGTGTGTGTTTCTAATACTGTAGTACTTAATCTTCACCGATTAAGTAATCATCTCCATCGAATGTGAATTCGGAATGGATATCCATGTCGTATACATCTAAATCTTTAACCATAATATTTTTTTCTTAGGGTAAAAGTAGCGGCTAATTTTTATTAAATGATGAATACTGTGTTAAGTTTATGTTAAATATATCAAAACTTAACATAGCTATCAACCCTATGTATTTCAGTAGGTTAATTGAATTTTTCTAATCGATGATGATATTTTGATTTGACTTTGACATAAAGCTCGTCAGAAATTAGTATTTTGAAATGCTAAAAGAAGGATTGAACTATGCCAAAAAGCAGTCTTTCCCTATCATATTTTGGTGCTACTTTAGACCTAGAGGTTTATAGTATACCTCATAATTGATCGCATCAATGACATTATCCATTTAAAGCAATAATATATGAACAACAATGAATTAGTTGAACAAATAAAGTCTGGAACTTTGAAATTTTCCGATGTTATCGCATTTATAGATGCACATTTTATACACGAACCTACAGCTTTTAAAAATGGGGAAGCTTCGAATGCAGCAACAGAGAATCAGGGTTCAGCAAAAGTACTATCCTATGCTCGAATTGAAGGGTTAAATCAGGATCAGACCTTAGCTTTATTTGCCGAACACTATCAGTCGGTATTAGATCATCCCGAAGGTAACGATCATCAGAATATCCGTCAGTTTATGGAAAATGGCTGGAAAGGTGTATTTTTTGATGGCGTGGCTTTAAGACCTAAGACGCTAGAAAAGTAATAAAAAAGGGATTTGCTCCTGCAAATCCCTTTTTTATTACTGTCCGAATAGCCTTTGGTATTCGGCTGTATATTTCTGGAGAATAACTTTACGTTTCATTTTTAAGGTTGGAGTTAGCTCTCCCGTCTCCAGGGTAAATTCATTTGGAATAAGGGCAAATTTTTTAATCTGCTCCCATTTTCCAAAATGTATATTTATGGCCTGTAGTTCTTCTTCTATAAGCTGTCTGATTTTGGCCTGACTTAAATATTCCTGCCTATCCAATTGTGCTGTATTTGGAAACTCCGAAAGTAATAGTTGGTAATTCGGAACGATAAACGCTGCGGGAAATCTTTCTCCTTCTCCAATGACCATAGCCTGTTCAATAAAGCGGGATTCAACCAATTTGGATTCAATCTGCTGGGGAACAATATATTTTCCTCCCGAGGTTTTAAACATCTCTTTTTTACGGTCTATAATTTTTAGATATTTTCCATCTATCCATTGACCGATATCTCCGGTATGCAACCAACCATCGACAATAACTTCGGAGGTAGCTTTGGGATCTTTATAATAGCCGACCATAATATTATCACCTTTGGCTAAAATTTCTCCATCTTCGGCAATTTTAATGTCGATATTAATTAAGGGGATACCGACGGTACCAATCTTCATACCCCGTTTAAAACAATTCACAGATAGGCAAGGGCCGGCTTCAGTCAGTCCATATCCTTCATATATAGGAATGCCTGCCGCCATATATAGGCGGATTAATTTTTCGGGTAAGGCTGCCGATCCGGAGGCTACTCCTTTAATTTCTGAACCTAGAGCTTCTCTCCATTTAGAAAATACCAATTTGCGTGCAATCGCCAATTGTAAAGCATACCAGACCCCCTGTTTTTGAATATCATACTGCTCTCCTAAGGCAATCGACCAGTAGAAAAGTTTTCTTTTTATTCCAGTTAATTGACTTCCGGTCGCCATAATTTTGTCGTATACTTTCTCCAAAACTCGGGGAACGGCAGAAAAGATATGTGGCCTCAC
>DAIQRP010000027.1:6973-14860 GCA_036786125.1 Sphingobacterium sp. | reverse complement strand
CACCGCCTTCATATCCTCTCCAATTGTTTCCATGGATTGGGCAAAACATATAGTCAATCCTTTGTACATATATACATAATGGAATACGCGCTCATAGG
The DNA here is from genome assembly GCA_036786125.1 of Sphingobacterium sp. Classification (GTDB taxonomy): domain Bacteria; phylum Bacteroidota; class Bacteroidia; order Sphingobacteriales; family Sphingobacteriaceae; genus Sphingobacterium. Next base: position 14,762 of record DAIQRP010000027.1, on the reverse strand, counting down.
CATGGCATACCGGAAGGAAACTCAATGCTCTATCGTAAGCGATTACAGGAAATGAATAATCACTGCTAAAGGTATCAGCAAGTAAGTTTTTATGACTTAACATCACGCCTTTAGGCGTGCCTGTCGTTCCCGATGTATACATAATAGAAGCGATATCGTCCGTTTTAACCTGATCCCTACGCTGGGCTAATTCCGTATCGGAGAAGGATTGACCTAAGGTTTTAATTTCTTGCCAATTGGAAATTCCATCATAGGATTCTATACTATAAATCTGTACGCCATCTTGTGCAACTTTCTCATAAAGAGCTTGAGTACTGACAAAACCGACTTTTATTTCCGCATGTTGGAAGATATACCGGTAGTCATCGGGAGAAATATTCGGATATATGCCGATCACAATTGCCCCAACCTGCTGTATCGCAAAATCTATTATATTCCATTCCACACGATTTTCACAGATTAACGCGATTTTATCCTGAGGCTGAATCCCCAAAGCAATAAGCCCTTTAGCGAGCTTATGAACCTCCTGAATAAACTGATCTGTGGAATAGGATACCCATTTATCAGCAAGTTTAAAAGAGAACATTTGGAGATTTGGAAATTGCTCTTTCTGATAGTAAGCAATGTCAAAAATACGTGTTGGATTCATATAATATACCCTAGATTTCACGTAAAGATGCTGAAATTTCTCGGAATTTCGAATTTTTAATCAGCTTATCCAAGGCAATATATTGATATTCAATAGGCTGGCTTAAGCCATTTTTAGTAAAATAAAAGTCCGCTGTATATTTAACAAGAGAGCTCTAGCGGGCTTTTGCTTTTTTTTATGCTTGGTTTGAAATGCCATTCCAGCTCCATATCAGAGCCTGTTTATCTCTCTTGTCATTTTGAATTAAAGCAAAAAAGCGGTCCTTTCCTTATTTTAATTTGAGCTGGTCATATACGAGCTTAGCGACCGCACGTGCCCCTTCGGGCAGGAAATGGGTATTGTCCTGAGATCCATTTGGATAGGCTGCATATGTTCCAGCATGGAAATTCATAAAGTAATGAGTAGACACGTAGTCTTTCCCCATCTTCCCAAAATAATCCATAGACAATTGGTTTAAATCTATGAATTCGGTTTGTGTCTCTTCGGCCACGGCTTGCATAGCTTCCGGATATAGACCATGAGAATTACTTAATCGACCTGCTACCCAAGGATAGTTTCTAGCGACGGAGCTAATGAGTATCGGATTTGCTTTTTTCTCCTTTGTCTGTTGGATAAATAGTCTTAAGTATTCTTTGTATCCTGCTGTATCCACATAACGATCGACCTTTTCTTGGGATGCATCATTATGTCCAAATTGAATAAGTACATAATCTCCAGGTTTTAAATCACGATAAACTGCAGACCAGCGCCCCTCTTGGAAAAAGGTGCGGGTACTTCTTCCTCCTTTAGCCCGGGCATCTATGCGTATCTCCTCGGAATTAAAAAATTCAGAGAATACTTGTCCCCAGCCCATTTGAGGATATCTATTTTCATAATAATCAGTTTCTAAACCATAATTGCACATGGTAGAATCACCAACTAAATATAAAGTACGTTTGGGTTTCTGCTTAAAAGCAGTTAATATACTTAGGAGTACGCAAGCAAATAGTAGTTTTTTCATTATTTTAATATCTAAGTTTAAATCGGAATACTCAGTCTTTATTGTTAAGCATATAGTATACTGCTTTGTAGGCGTTGAAAAGAGTAAAATTCAAAACCTGGTTTTTCTTTGGTCATAACAAGTCTAGCTTTTTAAATTAGAAAAAACAAAAGCTATTTATGCAATCGTTCCCGATATCGTTTGCACTTTTTTATTCCCCAAAAGCTACCCAATTGCTAAATATTAATTTCTAAATTAGACCATAACCAATTTATAAAAAGAAATATCTATGCGTTTTATTTTCCTATGTATACTCTGGAGTATAGGGTTAAAAAGCTATGCTTGGAAAGCAGATTTTACGGTCTCTAAAGATGGGCTTGGAGATTTTAGAACGGTTCAAGAAGCAATTGATGCTGTACCTGATTTTCGAAAACAACAGACAATTATTCGATTAAGGCTGGAGTCTATACAGAACGTATTTCGGTATCTCCAGCTAAAAAAGGACTTGTACTTATTGGGGAGGATCCTGAACGTACACTATTAACTTATGATCATTATGCACAGCGTTTAAATACATTTAATGAAGAAATAGGCACCTCCGGTTCGGCCTCCTTTTATGTATTTGCGGATGACTTTACAGCGATAAATATCAGCTTTGAAAATTCAGCTGGAGCAGTAGGGCAGGCAGTTGCTATTTGGATTGGTGGAGATCGTGCGGCTTTTAAAAGCTGTAGATTCTTAGGCTTTCAAGACACACTTTATACCTATGGACCTGGAGCAAGACAGTATTTTGAAGACTGTTATATTGAAGGGACGGTGGATTTTATCTTTGGATCTGCAACGGCATGGTTCGAAAAATGCTTGATTTATTGTAAGAAAAAAGGATATATCACCGCCGCTTCAACTCCAGAAAGTTCTGAATTTGGATATATATTTAATAGCTGCACGATTGAGGGAATGGCTCCTGAAGGGAAGTTTTATTTAGGTAGACCCTGGCGGCCTTTTGCTAAAGTAGCTTTTATACACTGCGAATTATCTGCCATTATTCACCCAACAGGCTGGGACAACTGGTCTAATGCGGAGAATGAAAAGACCGCTCAATTTGTAGAATATCAGAATACAGGACCAGGAGCTCAGCCCGAGAAAAGGGCAGCTTGGAGCAGGCAGTTGTCTGCAGAAGAAATAAGCAATTATACATTACTCAAAGTATTTCGCGGATGGAATCCATTAAATGCTTTTATAACTAACCTATAAGATGATAAGATTTAGAACCGTACTTTGGCAGAGCAGCTTCGCTATTGCAAGCCTTTTCAGCATGCCATCTGTCGTTCAAGCACAGATGCCGAAATTACCCACTATTCAGGAAGTTCATTTTCAGACTGATACAAGCAGTATTGTGAATTATGGCGCTAATGGCGATGGTATTTTCCTGAATACAGAAGCAATAAATACAGCAATTACCAACGTTTCCAATCAAGGGGGTGGAGTCGTACTCGTTCCGTCAGGAGTGTGGTTAACTGGACCGATAAGTTTGAAATCCAATGTCAATTTGCATTTAAAAAGGGATGCAATCCTCTTATTTACAGATGATTTTGATGCTTATCCATTAATAGAAGGTAACTGGGAAGGGCAGCCTGCCTGGCGTAATCAAAGTCCCATATCTGGTTATAACTTAGAGAATATAGCCATTACCGGACAGGGTATAATCGATGGAAATGGTGGCGCTTGGCGAATGGTAAAGCGTAATAAAATGACCGATAGTCAATGGAAGAAACTGACCGAATCGGGAGGAGCACTTTCCGCAGACCAAAAAATATGGTATCCTTCGGCTTCTTCTTTAAAAGGATCTGAACAGAAGAATGCTGGGGCTATTACTGCAGGAAAGACGGCCGCAGATTTCGCAGATATTAAGGATTTCCTGCGCCCAAACCTCCTCATTTTAGAACAGTGTAAGCGCATTTTATTGGAAGGTGTGACTTTTCAAAATTCTCCCGCATGGAATGTGCACCCGCTCTTATGTGAAGATTTAACCATTCGAAATGTTATGGTTCGAAATCCATGGTATGCTCAGAATGGCGATGGCGTAGATATTGAATCCTGTAAAAATGTGCTTATCGAAGGCTCTACATTTGATGTAGGAGATGACGGAATATGCATTAAATCCGGAAGAGATGAGGCTGGAAGAAATAGAGGTGTCCCTACAGAAAATGTGATTATCCGTAATAATATCGTCTATCATGCCCACGGAGGTTTTGTTATCGGTTCTGAAATGTCTGGAGGAGCAAGAAATATCTTTGTCTATGATTGTTCATTTATCGGTACCGATATCGGACTTCGATTTAAAACCAAAAGAGGACGGGGGGGCTTGGTAGAACATATTTATATCTCGAATATTAATATGTTTAATATCCCTGGAGAAGCTATTCTTTTTGATATGTATTATGAGGCTGTAGATCCTGTTCCGCTTATTGGGGATGCAGCAATTGAAGTTCATGCAGTCAAATTGCCGGTTACAGAGGAGACTCCACAGTTTCAAAATTTCTTTATTAAAGATGTGGTAGCTCATCAGGCGGAAAAAGCCATATTTATCCGGGGCTTACCGGAGATGGCTATAAAAAATATTCATCTGGAGAATATCAGCATAAAATCAAATAAGGGCGTAGAAATTATTGATGCAGAGGGCATTTTTCTTAAAAATATACAGTTGCAGACTATCGCTTCCCAACCTGTTATTGCGATACATAATGCGAATAATGTGCAGCTGAATGGACTTAAGCATGCCGAAAAAGTATCCACCTTAGTAGAGGTAACGGGAGAGACAACAAAGAATATTAGGCTTCAGAATTTGGATGCAACAAAGGCTATGCAAGGTCTTAAGTTAGGTAAAGAGGTGAAATCTTCAACAGTAAGATATGAAAAATAATAAGGTATGGTCGATGGCATTAAGCCTATTGATTTGTAGCTCCTCTTTGGCGCAGCAGCAACAACAGCAGCAACAGCAGCTCTCAGAGCAAATGGCAAATAAAGCGCTGGAAGTTTTTGCCGATAATCAAATTTATGGAACAAATTCCAATGGCGCTAAATGGTCCTATGACATGGGCGTTGTTTTAGAAGGGATGACTGAAGTATGGAGAAATACGGCAAATCCGATTTACTTTAATTTTATTCAGCAGAAAATCGATGATTATGTGCAGGATAATGGTACGATCTTTAATTATAAAAAGCTTGATTATAATATAGATAATGTTAAAAATGGCCGATCTCTTTTACTGTTATATAAGGTAACTAAAAAGGAAAAATATTTAAAAGCGGCCCAGCTTCTTTTCAACCAGCTAAAGGAACAACCGAGAACAAAAGAAGGCGGATTTTGGCATAAAAAAATCTATCCCAATCAGATGTGGTTAGATGGTTTATATATGGCTCAACCCTTCTATACTGAATATGCGGCTTTGCTAAATGATACCGAAGTTTTTGAGGATGTGGTAAACCAATTTGTGTATATGGAAAAAAATGCCCGAGACACGAAAAACGGATTGCTTTTCCACGCCTGGGATGAAAGTAGAGAGCAAGCTTGGGCAGACGCAAAGACGGGACGCTCGCCTCATATTTGGGCGCGAGGAATGGGTTGGTTTAGTATGGCCCTAGTGGACGTATTGGACTATTTTCCCGAAGAGCATCCGCGCAGAGCGGAGTTACTGCATATCCTTAAGCGAACGGCTGAAGCTATTGTTCAAGTACAAGATAAAAAAACGGGCGTCTGGTTTGATATCTTAGATCTCCCGAAGCGAAAAGGTAATTATCTGGAGGCCTCAGCTTCCAGTATGTTTGTCTACGCCTTAGCGAAAGGAATCCGGAAGGGCTACTTGCCTGCATCCTATCTACCAAATGTGGAGCATGGTTTTCATGGACTTAAAAAAGAGTTTGTTACAGCAGATGGCACGGATAAGGTAGATTTAAACCGCATTGTCCAAGTCTCAGGCTTAGGAGGAGAGAAAAAATATAGAGATGGTTCTTTTGAATATTATATGTCCGAACCGATTGTTACTAATGATGCCAAAGGCGTAGGTCCTTTTATCTTGGCTGCAGCGGAGTGGGAGTACCTTCAAGCTCCAAAATTGGGAAAAGGAATGACCGTCGTATTGGACAATTATTATAATCACGAATTTAAAAAAGATATTTCAGGCCGCTTTATGCCTTATCATTATCTATTTGATGGGGAGGACAATAATGGTTTTTCTTTTCTCGGGAAAATGTTTGAACGCCAAGGTCTAAAAACAGAAACCTTAAGGCAGGCGCCTACTGCTAAAAATCTCCAGGGGAAAGCGATATATCTAATTGTCGATCCGGATACCGAAAAGGAAACTGCTGAACCCCATTTTATGAATGAAAAGGATGCCGCAGAAATTTCACAATGGGTATATAATGGAGGTACATTATTGCTTTTATTAAATGATGTAGGCAATGCTGAGCTCGATAAGTTTAATCTATTGACAGAGAAATTTGGTATCCATATCCATGCAGATTCCTGGAATCGCGTAGAAGGAAAAGCTTTTGAGCAGGGAGCGGTGTTAATCCCTGAACAGCATCCAATTTTTAAAGAGACGAAAAAGTTATACCTCAAGGAGGTTTGTACTTTTGGTTTACAAGCTCCTGCACAGCCTATCCTTGAAAAAGATTCCCAGGTGTTGATGGCCTTATCAAAATTTGGGAAGGGGATGGTCTTTGCTGTAGGGGACCCCTGGTTATATAATGAATATGTGGATGGACGTAAATTGCCTCCTTCTTTTGAGAATTTTAAGGCTGGTCATGAATTAATACATTGGTTGATTAAAAATTCCGCCGCCTATGAAAATCGTTAATATAGTAAATTGTTTTATGTTAAGTATACTATCTACTGCTGTGTATGCACAGCAGGATAGTATTGCTGAAAAGATGTTGCTGTATCAATTAGATAATGGGGCATGGCCCAAACAGCTGGTCGATAAATCGGTTGTTGATTATAATAAACCTATTACGCCAACACTTTTGCAGCTGATTCAAGATACCGGTATTCAACAGGCTACCCTGGATAATCAGGCGACCTCCAGGGAGATTCAGTACCTGGTTAAAGCCTATAACAAGAATCAGCAGCCATCCTATTTGAAGGCTGCAGAACGCGGGATTAGCTACCTTTTAAGTGCACAGTATGAAAATGGTGGATTTCCACAATACTATCCCAATACCTCCTTGTATCGAGCAGAGGTGACTTTTAATGATGGGGCAATGATTCAAGCTATGCATATCCTATTTAATATCGCCTACCAAGAGCAGGGTTTTGACATTTTTTGGGAAAAGTTCGGTACTAAAGCCACAGAGGCATTGGATAGAGGAACCTCTTGTATTTTAAAAACTCAGGTCAAAACACGCTCAGGTTTAAGTATCTGGGCGCAGCAATACGATCAGAATACCTTGGAGCCGGCTGCGGCACGTAATTTTGAACCCGCATCATTAAGTTCCTTTGAATCCGTAGATATCGTTCGTTTTTTAATGCGTCTGCCGCTGAATGCTGAAATTGAAAAGGCCGTAAAAGCTGCTATTTCCTGGTTGGAGCAGCACGATTTAGAAGGATACCGTTTTGAACGTACAGTGGATCCACAGACTAATCAGGAAAAAAGAGAACTGATAGCTGACAAAGATGCTGTCGTCTGGCCACGGTTTTATGATTTAAAAACGGAGTTACCAATTTTTGCCGATCGTGATGAACAGATTTACTCTTCCTTTGAAGAACTTTCAGAGGAGCGGCGGAATGGATATGCCTGGTTTGGGGAATGGCCCGACAAATTAATAAAAAAGGAGTTTCCAAAATGGATAAAGAAACACAATTTATAAATTCAATACCATGGGTAATCGTATATTAAAAATACACCCAAAGGACAATGTAATTGTCGCTTTACAAGATTTATTTCAGGGAGAGGAACTATACTGGGAAGGAAATAGATATACCTTATTAGAAGATATTCCTGCCAAGCATAAGTTCTTTATGCAAGATATGAACTTTTTGGATCCGATTATTATGTATGGAGGACTCGTAGGAAAAGCGCAGTGCCCTATTGCTGCAGGAAGTCGAATGAGTACGGAAAATACCAAACATGCGGTAGAACCTTATAGCTATCAACCGTATG
>DAIQRP010000027.1:5851-6963 GCA_036786125.1 Sphingobacterium sp. | reverse complement strand
TCTCGGAGTTTAAGGATCTGACTTTCGAAGGTTATGCGCGCGAAGATGGTCGCGTAGGGACTGCCAACTACTGGTTATTTATTCCTACAGTTTTTTGTGAAAATAGAAATTTGGATGTGATTCGTGAAGCTTTACATAATGAATTGGGTTATGCTGTAACTGCAAAATATAAATCCTTTACTCGGGAATTACTGCAAGCCTATAAGCAGGGAGTAGATCTTCAAGCCTTAGACTTAGCCCAATTATCAAGTCCTTCAGAGACAAGTAACCGTGTATTTAAGCAGGTCGATGGAATTAAATTTTTAAATCATCAGGGAGGCTGTGGTGGAATTCGCCAGGATGCTGCTGTGCTTTCCAAGCTATTAGCTGCTTATGCGGATCATCCCAATGTTTCTGGCATTACGATATTGAGCTTAGGATGTCAAAACCTGCAGCTTTCCGATCTTTTGTCGGATATAAAAAAACAAAACCCAAATTTCAATAAACCACTGTATCAATTTGAACAGCAGCAAAGTCAGTCGGAAGAAAGTTTAATTAAAATGGCTATACAGCAGACTTTTGTCGGACTGACACAAATCAATAAGCAGAAACGTACAGCCCAAGCACTGTCTAAATTGGTACTTGGGGTGAAGTGTGGAGGCTCAGATGGTTTTTCAGGCATCTCTGCCAACCCTGCAGTTGGCTATGCTTCGGATCTTCTGGTTGCTTTAGGAGGAACTGTGCTTCTAGCTGAATTTCCGGAACTCTGTGGTGCGGAACAAGCGTTAATTAATAGAACTCCAGATGAATCGGCAGCACGTAAATTTATTCAACTAATGAGCGATTACTCCTTTGCTGCAGAGCAGGCAGGTTCAGGATTTCATATGAATCCCTCTCCCGGAAATATTAAAGATGGCCTCATTACCGATGCCATCAAAAGTTCTGGAGCAGCGAAAAAAGGAGGTACTTCTCCCGTGGTAGATGTACTAGACTATACCGAAAAAGTTAAGAAGCCAGGCTTGAATTTAGTCTGTACACCCGGCAATGATGTAGAAGCCACTACGGGAAAGGCTGCCGCAGGGGCAACGCTGATTTTATTTACTACAGGACTTGGCACACCCACAGGAAATCCA
>DAIQRP010000027.1:1602-5841 GCA_036786125.1 Sphingobacterium sp. | reverse complement strand
GAGATGGGGAAAGATATTCTAAGGTACTGTATTGAGGCGGCTTCGGGACGGGTTATTCCGAAATCTGTTTTATTAAATCAAGATGATTTTATTCCTTGGAAAAGAGGAGTAAGTCTGTAATTATAATTAAGTATGAAATCATTTTTAGACGAAAATTTCTTATTACAATCCCATACTGCTATAGAGCTGTATCATACTTTTGCCAAGAATCAACCGATTATAGATTATCATAATCATTTGATCCCTCAACATATGGCAGAAGATAAACAATTTAATAACCTGACACAGGTTTGGTTAGCTGGAGACCATTATAAATGGCGTGCTATGCGTGCTAATGGGGTAGACGAGCGATATATTACTGGAAATGCTTCGGATGAAGAAAAGTTTGTTAAATGGGCGGAAACAGTACCCTATACCATGCGTAATCCATTATACCATTGGACGCATTTAGAACTTCAACGTTATTTTGGTATCGATGAACTATTAGATGGAAAATCGGCTGAAAGGATTTATGCCGATGCCTCTTCGAAACTACAAAGTCCGGAATATACTGTTCGTGGCCTATTAAAAAAAGCTCATGTAGAACTTATATGTACGACCGATGATCCTATCGATAATTTAAATTACCATCAGTCTTTTGCTCAACAAGAAGCGGATTTTCGCATGGTTCCAGCCTTCCGTCCCGATCAGGCGATGCAGGCTGATAACCTCCCTGCTTTACGAAGTTATATTCAAAGTTTGGAGCTGGTAGTCGGGCAGGAGATTCATAATTTTCAGCAGTATACGGATGCTTTACTAAGCCGACATGATTTTTTTCATCAGCAGGGATGTCGGCTTTCTGATCATGGGTTAGAGCAGATTTATGCTGCTGATTATACGGATATGGAAATCCATAATATTTTTGATAAAATTCTGGCAAATAAGAATTTATCTGTTCAGGAGATCGGGCAGTTTAAATCAGCGATGTTGGTTTACTTTGCGGAATGGGATCATGCTAAAGGCTGGGTGCAACAGTATCATTTGGGAGCACTACGGAATAATAACCAACGTATGTTATCCATTTTAGGGCCCGACACGGGATGGGATTCCATTGGAGATTTCTCTCAGGCAAAAGCTTTATCGAAGTTTTTAAACCGCTTAGATGCTTCAGATACTTTAGCGAAGACAATTATTTACAATCTAAATCCTGCAGATAATGAAATTATAGCGACGATGATTGGAAACTTTAATGATGGTTCTATTGCTGGAAAAGTGCAATTTGGATCCGCTTGGTGGTTTTTAGATCAGAAAGATGGGATGACAAAACAGTTAAATGCGCTGTCTAATATGGGCCTATTAAGTCGTATGGTCGGGATGCTGACTGATTCCCGTTCATTTTTATCCTTTCCTCGACATGAGTATTTTAGAAGATTGCTATGTAACCTTTTCGCAGAAGATATAGAAAATGGAGAGCTGCCTAATGATACCGAATGGATCGGTAAATTAATTGCTGATATATCTTATTTTAATGCGAAGTCATATTTTAATTTTTAAAGTAGATTTTTTAAAATTTTATATTAACTCCTATATATGAAGTTGCATTGTATACAGGTAGGATGAATAAAAAGGAGTGGATATGGCCTAGCTAATATCCACTCTTTTTTATTTGTCATTTGTCAAATTGGGAATTTAATTTATTAAAAATTGTCATTTTAATATCTAATTAATCGTTTTCGTAAAAATATTTTAAACATTTGACTGTTCTATATCTTAAAATGGATATATTTGATATGCATTAATCAATTAATCCTTTTCGAAAATTAAAAGGAAAAAGGGAATTTTTTTTATTACGCTTACAATCAACTAAACATATTATGTCATTAAATTTAGAAGCAATCTTCCCGGAGGATGATCAAATCCCCCTCGAATTTGCCTTAGCCGATCAAGTAGATCAACGAGCTTACCTCGTTAATGGAGAGATCAGACAGTGGGATGGCCCCGTGAATGAAGTATTCTCCCCAATTTGTGTGCAGACTCCCAAAGGACTTCAACGAAAGCGTATTGGTAGTTTTCCAGTATGTACTGAAAAAGAATCTCAGGAAGCATTAGATGCAGCTGTAGCAGCATATGACAATGGGCGCGGAGAGTGGCCTACGATGTCTGTTGCGGACCGCATATCTTGTGTAGAGAATTTTACTAAAAAGATGTTAGTCGAAAAGGACACGGTGGTAAAATTAATCATGTGGGAAATTGGTAAGTCATATGGAGATTCTGTTAAAGAATTTGATCGTACTGTAGAATATATATATGCGACTATTGATGCACTAAAAGATATCGACCGTCAATCTTCACGTTTTGAAATTGAACAAGGTATTATCGCTCAAATTCGTCGTTCTCCACTCGGAGTGGTATTATGTATGGGTCCATTTAATTATCCTTTAAATGAGACATTTACCACCTTGATTCCGGCCTTAATTATGGGGAATACATTATTGTTTAAACCACCTAAACATGGAACTTTATTGCATTACCCTTTATTAGAGGCTTTCCGTTCTAGTTTTCCTAAAGGCGTTGTCAATACAATCTATGGAAGGGGAAATAAAATTGTTCCGAGTTTAATGCAATCCGGTAAGATTAATGTATTGACTTTAATCGGTTCTTCAAGAGTAGCGGACGAACTTAAAAAATTACATCCTAAAGTAAATCGTTTACGTGCCATTTTAGGCTTAGATGCAAAAAATGCAGCTATTATAACTAAAGATGCCAACTTAGATTTAGCCGTTTCTGAAACGGTATTAGGGTCGCTTTCTTTTAATGGGCAGCGCTGTACCGCAATAAAAATTGTTTATGTACACCGCAGCTTGGCGCAGGAATTCTTAAAACGCCTTTCTGCAGAAGTGGCCAAATTAAAATATGGAATGCCTTGGGAACCTGGAGTAGCTTTAACTCCTCTTCCAGAGTTGAACAAACCCGAGTATTTAGCGGAATGTATTGCGGATGCGGAAACTCATGGAGCTAAAGTGGTGAATGAACATGGAGGAGAGACAGCAGGCTCTTTTGTATTCCCTGCAGTCGTATATCCAGTGAATAGCCAGATGAAGTTATACCGGGAAGAACAATTCGGACCGATTATTCCAGTAGTTCCATTTGATGATTTAGAAGAACCTATTGAATACTTAATCGGTTCCCCACATGGGCAGCAGGTCGCGATATTCTCGAATAATGCTGCGGTAATATCTTCATTAATTGATCCGTTAGTGAATCAAGTTAGCCGTGTCAATATTAACTGTCAATGTCAACGTGGACCAGATGCATTCCCATTCACAGGAAGAAAAGATTCTGCTGAAGGAACACTTTCTGTCGTGGATGCCTTAAGATCATTTTCTATACGCTCCTTAGTTGCAGCCAAATTTACGGATACAAATAAAGCACTTCTAAATGAAATAGTTTCTGAAAATGAATCCAATTTCTTAAGTACGAAGTACATTTTTTAAACGTGAATAGATTTTAAAATTTATATTTTTAGGTTTATGTCCTGTACGAAAGTGCAGGGCATTTTTTTTTGACTTTAATCTGTATCGCTTCGTGTTGCTCAATATTTCATACAATCTCAAACCATTCCTGAATAAAAAAAGCTGCCTTCTTAAGGCAGCTCTTTTTATTTATTTAATCCAACGGGGATCTCCAATTTGGGAAAAGCGAAGTTCTTCATGAGTCACTTGAAAATTTCCGGCGCTTACATTCGAAAATCCAGGATGAAGCATACTATAATTTCCTTTATCATTTTTTGCTCCAGAGACGGTACTACCAGTCATATTTGGAGCATTCCAATAGTTGTTTTTATCTAAGAGCAGGAGATTCGTCGCAGACTGATTGGTATAATAACCTTCCGTTTCGGCGACAATATTTTTGGAAAAAGTAATCTCATTTTTCGGTAATCGGACATATAGGAAGCGTCGTGAGTTTCCATTACTGACATTATAAAATGTATTGTTGATAATCTTTACTATGGCAGAATTTGACGGAAAGCTATTACCGCCATTAGCATCTATACGTAGAAATTCTCGCGCAGTGACGGAATTGTAAATGGTATTATTTATAATCTCTAAGGTTTTGGCGAAGCCTAAACGCATATCGATAAATTCACCGCCATTACCTTCAATATTTGAAATGATATTGCCTTTCAATAAGATGTTTTGAATTAAAGCTGCCTTATTTACATACAGTAGACCTTTGATATAGTTTTTAATCTCGCAGTCT
>DAIQRP010000027.1:0-1592 GCA_036786125.1 Sphingobacterium sp. | reverse complement strand
ACTCCTCATATATACCATCAGCATCGTAGATAAAGGCTTGATTATCATTTGCTGCAGCGGTTCCATTAATAATCAGGTCTTTGAGCGCGAGTCCTGCTCCAGCATCTAATTTAAATACAACCGAATTAAGAATAGGGCGGTCTGCTGGTTTAGCACCTTTAATAGAAATGGATTTTTTAATAGATAAATTCCCTAGTGTATAAGTTCCTGGCATAAGCGCAAAGACTGTTCCTGCAGCAGCATGTTCCACTAATGCCGTCAGGTCATCAGCTTCAGTTACGGCAATAGCATCTCCGAGATCGAGTAGGGTGGTGAAAGGCATACTTCCTCGGACTTTACTGCCATTTAATAATGTTGCAGTATAGGATGTCTCCCCCATTAATCCTGTAATCTGTGCTTTTCCAGCGGCAATTTCAGCATCTGTAATCTGATGAATATGCTGCCCAGGTTGAATTAAGATTTGGGTCGCCTTTTGTCCTGCCGTCCAATTTAAAACGACGGAAGTTGATAGCAACTCTTCGGGATTAATATCCGTAAATATCTGTTCCGATAAGGTCGTGAAAACTGCTGTTGACCATTTAGAATCCTGAATATCCTTGCCTACGGCTTTGACACGTACAGCATAGTCTGTATCTCCATCCAGACCCACCAGGGTATAGGGAACTTGTTCAAAACTAATCTCTTCAATAATACGTTCAGAACTGCCCGAAAAATCTGAATCTCCAGCTGCAAATAGCTCTATTGTATAGGAGTCTGCATTTTTTACCTTAGACCAGGATAGGCGGACCGAGGTACGGTCTATAAGGCGAGCTTCTAATCCCACGGGAGAAAATGCGCGCTCTACTTCTAAACTGTTAATCTCTTCCGGCAAATTTTTAGAACAAGAGATTAGTCCTAAGCCAGCAATTATGCCTAGCATAATGCTATACTGTTTTACATTCATCCGCATATTAATCGAAATGATAACCCATATTATTTAACTTGCCATTGCTATTATCCAAAAAATACTGCCATATCGGCCAGAACTGTTGTAAGTTCGGATCTCTTAAGTATAAAGCATCCCAATATTTAATTACATCTGTAGAAGCTGAAAGCGTCCATGTTTTACTTGATTCATAGCCTAAAGATTCTCCTTCGGCATCAGTCTGCCCAAAGTTTAAACCATAGATCTCCACTGTTTCCTGATCTGCTGCCGTACGGTAGTATATCTTTTTGGGTAGGGCCGCATATTTCCCTGTTCTATTTTCCAATTGCTCCAGTTTAGCTTTAGATTCAGCCAATTTAGTGCCTAATAGATTCCACCGTATTAAATCCCCTTTACGCAGCATTTCTCCGGTGAATTCTAAAGCTCTTTCATTGACTATAGCTTGAAAAAAATCATTTTTACTAGCCGTTGCTTGCTGCATAAAAGCATTGACTTTAGCGGCTTGATTTGGGAAAGCTCTTTCTCTAATCATACGTAAATAGGGAGCTGCAGCGGTTGGACTTTCCAGCTCATTGATAGCTTCTGCGGCCATTAATAACACATCAGCATAACGCATATAAAGCCAATTAAGACCATCATCATTCGTGGAGATTACTCTTCTATTCAT
>DAIQRP010000226.1:0-2492 GCA_036786125.1 Sphingobacterium sp. | reverse complement strand
CCAGGACCCATACATTAAAAGTGTATTGCTCTACCAGCTGAGCTACGGAATCTTAACCGTTTTTGTTGATGCAAAGATAGGATTATGACAAGTAAATACCAAAGAAATATGCTTTTTTTCTTTGTTTAAAGCCATAAGCTATTCGTTTATAGGATAAAAAAAATGGAGAATAAGCTTTTTATTTTTCTATAATGGACTGAAATCCTATTTTGTGAACTCCTGAGGATCTTTCTTTAGATCTAAGCCCGATAATTTCGAATACTAGGTGCTACTTAATACTCAGACGCTGTTTGTCGGATTGCTTTCCGAGCTAAATTATCGAGCTATACCAATTGGAAAAGGGAAGGGCAGTTAGATTTACTTCTGACAATATGAGAAAAGCATTACATTCCATTTTGAAATTCTTTTTACATTCGTTTAAGATCAACCAAAGATTATGAAACAACAACACGAAACAGCCGAATTTTGGGAAAATGCATTTGAGGAAAAAAGAGAAATGTGGGGATTTGAAGCGGCTCAATCTGCACAGCTTTCTTGTCAGCTGTTTCTGGAAAAAGGGTTGAAATCTATATTAATTCCTGGCTTTGGTTATGGCAGAAATGCACAGATTTTTTTAGATGCAGGAATGTCGGTAACTGGAATTGAGATTTCGAAAACAGCGATTGAACTGTATAAAAAACAGGATACTGCAGATTTGACTATTTATCAGGGTTCGGTTACGGATATGCCATTTGATAATCAGACATATGATGGTATTTTTTGTTACGCTTTAATCCATTTATTCGATGCTGCGGAGCGACAGAAGTTAATTTCAGACTGCTATAATCAACTTGCTGATGGGGGGTATATGATATTTTCAGGAATTTCTACAGCAGCCCCAAGTTTTGGTCAAGGAACTCAGATTAGTGAAAATAGATACGAAATCTTTCCGGGTGTAAAAATGTATTTCTATACCCGAGAACAGATCGAAAAAGAATTTTCGAACTATGGACTTGTAGATATCAGGGAAGTTCAAGAAAGCCAACCTTTCTATCTTATCCGATGTGAAAAAATAAAAAAATAGGTGAGATTTTATTATTTTAGCGATTGGGACTTGACCTAAGTTAAGGATAGAATGATGGAAGGACAAAAAATTTTATTGATAGAAGACGAGAAGAATGTAGCTGAATTCATAATTCAAGGATTAGAAGAAGATGGTTATGCAGTCTTTTACGCTGGCAAATATAGTGAAGGCCTACAAGTTTTAGAAAAGCAATCCATAGATCTTATTATCTTAGATATACTTCTGCCGGAAATGAATGGTCTGGAAGTATGTAAAAATTTGAGAAACTTGGGATATGTCGATGTGCCCATACTGATGGTTACAGCTTTAGGAAGTCCTGAAAATGTTGTTTTAGGCTTGGATAGTGGCGCTGATGATTACCTGTCAAAACCGTTTAAACTCATTGAATTAAAAGCGCGTGTACGGACTTTAATTCGGCGTAAACTAGAGATCGCGAAGCAAGTGCAGACGATTGAAAAAAAACGCTATCAATATAAATTTGTGGAAATAGATGATTATAAAAAAATCGCTTATTCCAATGGAGTAGAGCTGAATCTGACTTCTACAGAATATAGACTTTTACTTTTATTAATCAAATCCCCAGAAAAGGTATTTGAACGTAGTGAGTTATTGGATAAAGTCTGGGGTATTAACTTCGATATAGGCTCTAATGTCGTGGATGTATATGTCAATTACCTTCGGAAGAAAATAGAAAAAACAACACCTGTGAAAACCATACATACCGTTATTGGAATGGGGTATGTATTGAAAATAGAAAATTAAGTGAGATCATACAATAAAGTCCTATACGCTTTAATTAGTATTTTAGTGATTTATACCATTTCTTTTGCGGTATTTATCATGTATTCAGTAACCAATTTTGCCTTTTCAGATTTTTATAAACGCTTAGATTTGCGTCGGGATCTGGCAGCTGAACGTCTATTAAATGGAAAAAAATCGGAAGCAGAATGGTCTTTAAGTTATGTGGAAGAACTGAATAATCAGCGGGAGTTTATTGTAGAATATGATGATCAGAACCATATCATAAGTAATAAGGGCTTGAATCCAGACTTATGGAATCAGATTAATAAACAGAAGGAAACTAACCTGAAAGATGGTAATATCTTTTATTCAACCAATTATTATAGCAAAGATGGTAAGCATTATATTGTTGGTGTTTCTGCAGAAAGCTATTTCTATACCCATCACTTAAAGTACCTTAGAAATTTATTAATTATCGCCTTAATTCTTGGGATTTTATTTGTTATTGTAGTCTCACTTTTGGTCAAACGCTCCTTTGTAAAACCCATTACAGCATTAATTTCCGATGTCGAAAAGATAGGTTCTGAGAATTTGTATCTTAGGCTGAGTGAAACGAATGAGAAAGGCGTCTTAAGTACGCTGGCAGTTACATTCAATCGGATGTTAAATCGCATAGAAACCTCTTTTG
>DAIQRP010000026.1:24767-30361 GCA_036786125.1 Sphingobacterium sp. | reverse complement strand
GGCTGTAAATAACTTCGAATAATGTATTATCGTGAAATTCTTCCTATAAAAGCCTTGCAACAGTATATCATGTACTTTTGGATATTGGAAGATGTTACGAATGAGACCTTCCCTAAAACGTTTAAAATAATCCCTGATGGAATACCGGCTTTAATATTTCAAAGCGGAGAAAATTTATTTTTAAACCATGAAGGCAAAGAGATGCCACCATTATACTTGTATGGACAATCCACGACATATGCAGAACATCAGATTACTGGTTCCTTCTCTATTATGGGAGCTTATCTCTATCCCACATCACTAAAAACACTTTTTAACATCGATGCTTCGGAATTGAACAATCAAAATATTGCTTTAGCTGATATTATTAAGGACCCTATTTTAGAACAGCTTCTCAATTCCGCATCCATTGAAGAAAAGATAGTCATCATCTCGCAGTTCTTCCTATACCGCATCCAGCAGATAAACAGTTCCAATAAAAAAGCGGAATTGGCCACCAGCTTATTGCAGCATGGCCAATATGTAGGCTTATCGCCGAAACTTTTTTCTAGAATCATGCGCTTTCAGTCCAGCTTAAATAAATTACGACATTCCGATGTTAAGAGTTTTACAGAACTGGCTTATGAAGCTAATTATTTCGATCAATCTCATTTTATTAAAGATTTTAAAGCCTTTACGGGAACAAGTCCCAAAAATTTTGTGCTGAGTATAGACGAACGATTGGCTAATTTTCCACTTTGGAAAGACTAAGCTCCCCCCTATTTTATAGTTGTCGGTTTTTTACAATGCTACCAAATTGCTGTGCCTTAATTTTGTAGCCAGATAAAAAGTTAACGCAGACCATTTTCAAAGGAGAAGTCTGGAACCTGTTAACACATTTTAATATTGTAAAAAAAAGAAATATGAGTTCAGAAAACAATTCAAAAATCATCCGATTAAATCCTCAAGGAGTACCGGCACCCGTAGGGAAATATGCACATGTTACCATCATTCCTAAAAACTCAGATTTGTATACCTTCTCTGGTCAGATTGGTATAGATGATAAAGGACATATTCCCGAAGAGTTCAATGCCCAAGTACATCTTACTTTTAATAATATTGCGCAGCTTCTAAAAAGTCAGGAATTAATGGCCGAAGATATTATCAAAGTGAATATCTGGTCTACACAAGAAATCGATTGGAGTTTCTTTGATGCCGAATGGCAAAAACTATTCGACGAGCATTATCCTTCTATGACTATAGCTTATATCAGCGCATTAGGTCTTCCAGAACTAAAAATTGAGATCGAAATTTGGGCTGCAAAAAAGTAAAATTAAATTCCTTTCAAAGCTATTAAAAGCTCCCCGAAATGGTGGAGCTTTTCCTTTTCTTAAGCAGATTATAAGCTATCCGTTTATTGTAGATCACAAATGCAAAACAATTGATTTTCCATACATCATCCATACGCTTATATCGAACCTAAGTTAGTTAGGCTTGGCTAGTTCTTTTATATCCTTAATCTCTAAAATATTTTTCACCCCATCTCTTTGCACAGCATGTACCATCGCACTACTCACATCGGAAAGGGATATAATCTTGGAAGGAATAATAAAATTTAAAAATTTAGCTATGATAACATACGACTTTTTCGCATGAATCTGTCCTGGGTAAGGCGTCATTCCTCCAGGTCTAAAATTATATTGTTTTTTAAATCCTAATTGAGCTAGGTCATTTTCCGTTTTTCCTTTAACACGTGCCCACATCACTTTCCCCTGTTCTGTCGAGTCAGTACTCGAGCCGCTAATATACGTAAAGCTAATCTCCGGATTGACCGCTAATATAGTTTTAGCAAAGGCTATAGTCGTATCGTAAGTAATATATCTATATTTCTCCTCGGACATACCTACTGAGGAAATTCCAGCACAGAAAAAACAAGCATCGTAACCGCTAATCTGCTCTTTATAATCTGCCAGTTTCGTAAAATCTTTAACAATCAACTCTTCCAATTTTGGATGTTGTGTACCACAAGGCTTCCTTGAAATACTTAATACTTTAGTAACTGCTGGATTATTTAGGCATGCTAACATAATGCCTTCGCCTGCCATACCTGTAGTTCCTGTGATGATAATTTCCATAAGTAATAATGTATAATGATCGCTATTGTTCCAAAGGAAAAACAAGCATATCATAAAAATTGTTTTTTATTAACTATAACTAAATTAATCTAAAATAGCTTTGGGCTCTAAATATTCTTCTAAACCTAAAACCCCGTATTCTCTCCCTATTCCAGAATGTTTAAATCCACCAAATGGAGCTTTGGAATCATGTGATAAACCATTGATACATACCCTTCCTGCATCAATCTGAGCAGCGACCTGATATGCTCTATCGGTATCTGCAGAAGAGATATATGCGGCCAATCCATAGATGGTATCATTAGCAATTTCTATAGCCTCCGCTTCGGTTTCATAACCTATAATACATAATACAGGGCCGAAAATCTCTTCCTGAGCAATTCTCATCTGGTTTTTCACCTGAGTAAATACAGTGGGTTTAACAAAATTTCCAGCTTCCAAGCCTGCGGGTTTTCCTAGCCCCCCCGTTAATAGCGTAGCTCCTTCCTGTTCACCAATACGGATATAATCTTGAACTCTTTCAAATTGTTTTTGACTCACCATAGGTCCTATTGCAGTATCTGCATCTGCTGGATTTCCAACTTTCATACTTTCCACGGTAGCTTTTACCAGGGCATTTACCTGATCTATTTGAGAGAATGGTACAATTAATCGGGTGGCTGCTGCACAGGCTTGGCCACTATTTAAAAAGGCTGCTATTACAGCCGCAGGAATAGCTTCATTTAGATTGGCATCGTCTAAAATAATATTTGGAGATTTCCCTCCAAGCTCTAAGGTAACACGTTTCATTGTATCCACTGCTCCTCTAGCAATAATCTGCCCTACATGCGTCGAGCCTGTAAATGAGATTTTAGAGATTCCTGGATTTCTAGTCATCTCCGCTCCTACGACATCCCCCAATCCATTGACAATATTAACCAAGCCTTTTGGAAGTCCCGCAGCATGAATACACTCCGCCATCAGCTGTGTCTGCTGCGCACTCATCTCACTAGGTTTGATAACTACAGTTGAACCCGCAGCAATAGCTGATGCTATTTTTGTACATATAAATCCATTACTCATATTCCAAGGAATAATAATACCAACGACTCCCACAGGCTGTAATCTAAGTTTAGATTTTCCTATAGTCCGTTCAAATTGGAAAGATTCCAATACCTCAGACATGGCATTAAAATCATCTAATGAATATTGATTAATCATGGAGCTAAATTGATAGGTTCCTCCATATTCCTGAACCATAATATCAATTAATTCCGGAAGCCTAGCTTCCACCGCATCGCGTAGATTCTGCAAATATTGAATACGTTCCTCTTTGCTTGTTTTAGAAAAAGTCTTTAACGCATTTTTAGCTGCAGCTACAGCAAGCTGAACATCTTCCTCATTCCCTAATACAAGCTCTGCCTCTTTCTGATTATTCGTAGGGTTAATTAAGTCTAAGACTTGTGTACCTTTTGGCGTTACGAATTCGCCATTAATGTAAATCTTATTGATAAGTTTCATATTTTATTTTTTTTATAAAACAAAGTTCCATAAGATTTCAAACAATTTGCTTGCTAAGAAGCTCATACTTTTATTTCTATATAGCTCAAAAACGATTGAGCTATATCAAAAAAAAACACCTTATTTAGGTGTTTTTATTATCTATTTTCTATCCATTGTACAAAGAGCTTCCGTTTGGCAAATAACCATTGACCAGCTACTTTAGCAAATTCATCTTCATATCGAATTGAGGCAATCATAAACCGTTGTTCCCCCTCGATAATATTTAAGTGATGAGCCATACAATAAGTAACTCCCTTGGCAAAATCAGCTTCTAAATCCAGCTGATGCTGTCCATTAAAATGCATCGTCGTTTCGTAGGTATTTAAATGATCAAAAACGGGAAATAAATCTGCCCTCTTTTGGATTACCTGAGAAGGAACTTCGGATTTAGGGTCGTAATATACTTCAAAAACCGTATCCTCTGTGAATAATGCCATCTGCCCTTGTGCATCTCTCGAATCGGCACAAAAAGCATACTGATCCACTAGATTACGAATAGCAATCCGATCTTCTAGCGCGTTGATTTTTTGTTCTGTATTCATATTTTTGATTTTTGTAAACTTAAACTCTGATTGGGGGTGACCCCATATTTTTTCTTAAAAGCAGTATAGAAATGGGAGAGATTTTCAAATCCTAAATCTATATAGATATCCGAAGACTTTTTATTTTTCTGTTGAATCTGGTAGAATGCCTCTTCCAACCTTTTATCTTTTAACCATTTCGCAGGAGAGGTATTAAAAATCTTTTCAAAATCTCGTTTAAAGGTTGCTAAACTTCGTCCTGTCAACCGAGCAAATGCATCTAAAGAAGTATTATATTGAAAGTTCTTCAGCATAAATTTTTCCAAATCAATTTTAAATGGTTCTGTAAAATCAAAAAAGAAAGCCTCTAAATCGGGATGTATATGCAACAACAAATCAATTGCCTCGGTGACTTTTGAGAACATCATCTTTTCATTAGACTGCATGGGATGTTCCAAATAAGGTAAAAGAGAATTGAAATAACTTGCTATAAAAGTATTAGGCTTTAAAACCGTATTTTTCTTACCTGTATACCGCTGGTTTGTATTTTTTTGAAACAACTTCGCATAGAATCGTAAATCTTTCTCCTTTAGAATAACCGATACAGCCTTGTACTCAACATCCTTACCGGGTGTTTTAAATGTTTTGGCCAACTGATTTTTGTGGGTGAGCAAAACCTGATTTTTCTTCAGTATAAAAGTCCCTTTTTGATGATAGATATGTGTTTCTCCAGAAAACTGAAAAGATAACACATGCTCCGGAATAAACTGCTCAAAACCCCAGCTGTTATTTCCATTACATGAAAAAACAAATGAGTCATTTATATTGGGTTGTTCATTTTCCATTTCTTCCTAATTATGCTGACAAATTTCTGTATTAAAAACAATTAATTTATTTCTATATAGCTCAATTTTATTTGCTCACAAGCTCAAAAAACTCGAGCCAAAGAGATTTAAAAATTTAATCCTCTGCTTTCATCGGTATATAGCAAAGAATCCATCTACATACACTAAATTTTGATATTTATTTATAAAATATTACAAATACCGCTTTCAGGGTATATTGATAATAAATTCAATATATATAAAAACGGATTTATACTTTTATGCCTGATAATTAAATATATATCCTATTTAAATTTAAAAAAGAATCGTGAAAACTGGAATGATATAAGAAAAAAAACAAGCTTAAGCGCGAACTCCGTATTTATATCTTAGAAGCCCACTATTATTTAATACAGAATAAACGGTATAATCACTCTTTTGATCCCATGTAGAAAGTTTTATTATAACGCGTAGGTTTCTAAATCATGAAAAAGAAAGCAAAATAAAGGTAAACCCTATACCTCCGATAAAGACTTTGTTCGCGCTGCTTGAAGATATATTTAATACCCTTTGACTCTTGACCCTTTATACTA
>DAIQRP010000026.1:2362-24757 GCA_036786125.1 Sphingobacterium sp. | reverse complement strand
AAAGGGTCTTTTCTATACTGATCTTCAAACCGTTACCTATCTACATATAGAAAATTGAAAAGTTAACATGCCTTAGGAAGGGCATAGCTATTTTTCTTTAAACAGGCGCACTAATAGCAGTTTGGATTTTATTATGCCAATAGCCTTAACACAAAAGGGCTAATAAGAAAATCCTATTAGCCCAATCATCATCAACCTATTATTGCCAAGCAATTATTGCCAACCACCACCCAGATCTCTGTATACATGTACTAATGTATTGAGCTGATCTTTTTTAGTTTCTATTAATTGTAACTTAGACTCCAATGCATCTCTTTGGGTCATCAGTACTTCGAAATAATCTACTCTTGCGGATTTAAATAAATCCTGTGAAGCATCAATAGCTTTGCTTAACGCATCTACCTGCTCGGATTTTAAATTATATTTCTGCTCCAGGTTATGGATTTTAGACAGATCATTTGAAACCTCCAGATAGGCATTTAAGAGCACTTTCTCATAATTGACCATCACCTGAACCTGCTGAGCGGAGGCCGTTTTAAATTCTGCCTGAATAGCATTCCTATTAATAAGCGGTCCTGCGACATCTCCTGCTAGGCTATATAGAATAGATTCCGGAAATTTCAGAAAATAGGAAGGTCTGAAAGCCTGTAATCCTATGGCTGCAGAAATATCCAATTTCGGATAGAATGCAGCACGTGCTACGCGCACATCTAATTTCGCGGCTTCCAACTCCAACTCCGCCTGCTTCACATCGGGTCTATTAGCTAGTAGCTGAGCAGGGATACCCACTTTTACTTCTGAAGGAAGATCTGCCAAAAAGGAATTTTTATCTCTTTTGATTTCCTGAGGATATCTTCCCAACAGAAAATTAATTCTATTTTCTGTTTCTTTAATCTGCTGAAGTAAGTCAAATTCAATCGTCTTTGAGGTGAGCACCTCTGCTTGAAACTTTTGCACTGCCAGCTCTGTCGCTCGGGACGCTTCCTTCTGCAACTTAACAATGGTTAAAGCATTATTTTGTAAAGCAATATTCTGCTTGATAATTTCCAGTTGATTGTCTAAACCTAATAATTCATAGTAGGAATCAGCCACTTCAGCAATCAGATTGGTAATTACAAAATTCTTACCTTCTACAGTAGCCAGATAACGTGTTACTGCAGCGGCTTTAGCATTATGCAATTTATTCCATATATCCACTTCCCAATTAGCATAAGCTGAAAGCTTAAAATCTCCAAGGGGGTCAGGCATAGCTCTTCCAGGAGTAATTTCTGTACCTGCATCTCCTGCTCCCTGACTCGTATACCGACCGACCTTTTCTACTCCAGTTCCAGCAGCAAGCCCTACTGAAGGTAGAATTTCTCCTTTCCGTTTTTGAATTTCATTTCTGGAAATTTCAATCTCTTGAAGTGTCATCATAAGTTCTTGATTATTCTTCAATGCTATATCGATTAAGGCAACCAGATAAGGGTCTTTAAAATAAGTTTTCCATGGAATGGAGGAAATATTTTCTTGACTTTCGCCCTTGGTGTTTGAAAATACCTCGGGAAGAACAGTATGGCTTTCAGGCTCCATAATTTTTGGAGCCTTACAACTAGCCATACTGAATACTGTCCCAAGTATCAACAAACCACTGTTAAATTTCTTATTTTTCATGATGATCGATTTCTTCAGTAATAGGATTTTCTTCTTCATGTTTTATCAAGTGGAACTTCGCGGCAATAGATCCGAAGATATAGTACAATCCAGGAATAACAATTACCCCGCATATCGTTCCTAATAGCATCCCTCCGGCTGCAGCAGAACCAATGGTATGGTTTCCAATCTTTCCAGGACCTGTTGCAAATACCAATGGAATTAAGCCGGCGATAAATGCAAAAGATGTCATTAAAATAGGTCTAAACCGAACGACTGCTCCTTCCATGGCCGCCTCAAAAATCGTCGCTCCAGCCTGATGCCTTTGAATGGCAAATTCCACTATAAGCACCGCATTTTTCCCTAATAGTCCGATAAGCATAACAAAGGCTACTTGCGCATAGATATTATTCTCTAAACCAAAAAGTTTAAGTAATAAAAAGGCGCCAAAGATACCTACAGGTAAGGATAAGATAACCGATAAGGGCAAAATAAAACTTTCATACTGAGCCGCTAAAATCAAATACACAAAGCCTAAACAGATAAGGAATATATAAATAGCCTCATTACCTCGATTCACTTGATCTTTTGAAATCCCTGCCCAATCGATACCATAACCACGTGGTAGCGTCTTCGCCGCAACTTCTTTAATTACTTGAATGGCTGTTCCAGAGCTATATCCTGGTGCTGAAGTACCCGATATTTCCGAAGAGTAATACATATTATGACGTGTAATCTCCGAAAGACCGTATACTTTTTCCATTTTCATAAATGCGGAAAATGGTACCATCTCATCATTTTTATTTTTCACATATAACTTCAAAATATCTTCCGGTAAGGCACGGTATTCAGGTAAAGCCTGCACCATAACCTTATATTGTCGGTCAAATTTTATAAAGTTGGTCTCATAGTTACTACCCACCAAAGTCGATAAGGTATTCATCGCATTTTCAATAGTCACTCCTTTCTGCTGCGCAATATCATTATCTATACGAAGCATATACTGCGGGAAACTCGCACTATAGAAGGTAAATACCGAAGCCAACTCTGGACGTTCATTTAAGGCTTTGACAAAGTCTCTACTTACTTCCTCCATTTTTTTGAAATTCCCAGAACCTGCTTTATCCAAAAGACGTAACTCAAATCCCCCGGCAGCTCCATAACCAGGTACTGCTGGTGGCTGGAAGAATTCAATAGTGGCACCAGGAATCTGCTCCGCTTTCTCCTCCAACTCCTTAATGATATCAGATACAGAATGTGTACGATCTTCCCAGCTTTTTAAATTTATCAGACAGGTACCTGTATTCGCTCCTGTACCTTCGGTTAAAATTTCATAACCTGCCAATGAAGACACAGATTGCACGCCTTCAATTCCTTCTGCCATCTTCTGTAATTTTTCAGCGACCTGATTCGTCCGCTCCAAAGAAGAACCTGGAGGAGTTTGGATAACCGCATAAAACATTCCCTGATCCTCATTTGGGATAAATCCTGAAGGCAGGCTGTTATTCACAAAGAAAATACCCGCACAGAAAGCTATCAAAACCGTAAAAGTTAATAATCGACGGCTCACCAGCTTATTCAATATACTTTTATATTTTCCTGTTAACTTATCAAAACCTCTATTAAAAGCTTCTAATCCTTTATCCAAGAGATTTTTCTTCTTCTCTTGGCCATGCGTATTCTTTAACATAATGGCACATAAAGCCGGTGTTAACGTCAATGCCACAATACCCGACAGAATAATCGCCGTAGACATGGTAATGGAAAACTGTCTATAGAATATACCCACAGGTCCTGGCATAAAAGTCACTGGAATAAATACGGCAGCCATTAAAAAGGTGATCGCTATAATGGCTCCACTAATTTCATGCATGGCCTTTTTTGTCGCCTTATATGCAGAAATATGATCTTCTTCCATCTTCACATGGACGGCCTCGATGACGACAATGGCATCATCGACAACAACCCCAATAGCTAATACCAAGGCAAAAAGGGTAATCAAGTTTATTGTAATTCCAAAAATCTGCATAAACAGAAAAGTACCAATAAGCGAAACCGGTACTGCAATAGCCGGAATAATTGTTGATCTCCAATCTCCTAAAAAGATAAATACCACAATACCTACCAGAATAAATGCCTCCCCTAAAGTATGCACCACTTTTTCTATCGAAGCATCTAAGAATTTAGAAACATCATAACTGATCTCGTAATCCAGACCTTTAGGGAATGTCGATTTTTTAATCTCTTCCATTTGAGATTTAATATCCTTAATTACCTGACTTGCATTGGATCCATATGACTGCTTAATAGTAATTGCTGCTGAAGGACGTCCATTTAAATTAGAGTATATATCGTATAAGGAACTTCCAAACTCTACATTAGCCACATCTTTCAGACGTAAAATTTCTCCCTGTGCAGAAGCCCGAAGGATAATATTTTCATAGCCCTCCTTATTGGTAAAGCGCCCTGGGTATTTTAATACATACTCAAAAGATTGAGAACGCTTACCGGAGCTCTCTCCTGTTTTACCTGGTGAAGCTTCTAAACTCTGCTCATTTAAAGCCGCTAAGACTTCTTCAGAAGATATTTTATAAGCAAGCATACGGTCTGGTTTTAACCAGATACGCATAGCATACTCTCTATTTCCAAGAATACTGGCTACACCGACACCATCCACACGTCTTAACTCCGGAAGGATATTTATATCGGCATAGTTGTATAAAAACTTCTGATCCATATTCGGATCTTTACTGTATAAGTTGATATACATTAACATATTAGACTCTTCCCGAGTAATCTTCACCCCCTCACGTACTACTAAAGGAGGAAGTTTATTCACTACGGAAGCCACTCTATTTTGAATATTAACAGAAGCTTGATTCGGGTCTGTACCCAAGTTAAAAATTACTTGTATGGAAGCTTCCCCGTCATTTCCGGCATCCGAAGTCATATACTTCATACCCGGAACTCCGTTGATTGCTCGTTCTAAAGGAATGATTACAGATTTAATCATTAACTCTCCATTTGCTCCAGGATACTCCGCCGTAATATTCACTTTGGGTGGAGAAATGGATGGAAATTGTGTTACCGGTAATTGGAACATCGCCAATAATCCCAGAAAGACAATAATCATAGAGATGACTATTGAAAGTACTGGCCGATGGATGAATTTATTAAACATAAAATTTCAAATTATAGGACAGTATATTACTCCGCTTTAAGGCGTAGATTAGAAATCACTTCTCTAGGTTTTAAGAAAGAAAAATGAATAAGCTCATCTTCTTTTACTTTTTGAACTCCCTCTAATAGAATTTTATCCTGAGGAGAAAGTCCTGATGCAACCACATATAAATCGGGCATCTCACTAGCGACAGTAATATTTCTGGAATTTACCTTATTATCTTTATCTACGACAAAAACATATTTTTTATCTTGGATTTCATAAGTAGCCTTTTGAGGAATCAAAATGGCATGTGGCATAGGCATGCGCATCTGCACCTTTCCGGTCTGCCCATTTCTAAGTAAGCGCTCGGCATTAGCAAAACGTGCTCTAAAAGCAATATTTCCAGTTTCACTATTAAATTCACCTTCAATAACCTCAATTTTTCCTTTATCTTTTAGTGGTTTGTTATTTGCTAAAAGGAGACTTACTTCTTGGTCTCCCCGACCTTGAATATTCGATTGGTAATCTAAGTATTCAGGTTCTGAAACATTATAATAGGCGAAAATTTGACTGTTATCGGATAGGCTGGTCAATAGCTCTCCTTCATCTACTAAACTTCCTAATTTAAGCGGAATGCGGTCTATAGTACCATCGAAAGGGGCCCGAATTTCAGTAAATGATAAGTGTAATTTAGCTAAAGTCACTTCTGCCTTAGCTTGATCTAACTTGGCTTCAGCCATAAGCTGTTCATTTTTAGATACCACATCTTTATCGGCTAAAGATTTGGCATTCTGAAACTCTATCTGAGCGGCTTTAGCTTCCGCTTGCGCTTTGGCTAATTCAGCTTCATAGATTTTAGGCATAATCTTAAAAAGAAGTTGTCCCGCTTTCACCGTCTGACCCTCATCTACAAAAATTTGTTGCAGGTAGCCCTTCTCCTGCGCACGTAGTTCTATATTTCTGACGGAACGGATTTGAGCCACATACTCCTTGGTGTAGGCCGTATCTATTTCTATAGGACTAGTCACTGTAAATTGACTATGTTCTTCTTTATCTTCTTTTTTAGCTGAACAAGCTGTAAAATATAATAGGGCCATTGCGCCCGTAAACACAAGAATTCTCTTCATGATAAATAATGGAATAAAGCAATTAATTGAAGAAATCATCAGATTTCTAAACCAAAAAATGTACATATTTCCATACCCTTGATATGTGTCAAAGAAGCATATCAAGGATATCGAAATTTATAAAATTCCGTTATCAGATACGAAGGACGCGCTGTAAAATATAAATGGGATTTGTTTCGCCCGAAGTAGGCAGAGCAATTCGCAGGAACTCCTGCTGAAGATTATCAAAATAAAGAGTGGAAAATATCATCCATCTATCAGAAAGCAAATAATCTTTTAGGGAGATTAAATTTTTTTGAAGATCTTGAGCGGCATCGTCCACATGAATATAATCCTCTTCCATACCCAGATCAGCAATTTCAGAACTGCCATAATCTTGTACATTATGAATCGCTTTTAAGCGAACTTTTTTAATATGTTGGTTAGAGGATGTATGCTCGGTAGTATATTTAGCTGTGGAAGCAAAAGCTTGGCTTCCTCCTGATATCAGGTGGAATATTAAAAAAACCAAGTATAGTATTGCTCTCATTGCTGCGTCAAATGTAAACAAAGAATTGAAAGAAAAAAATATATTTTTAGTCTGCAGAAAAAAAATATTTTAACCCGTAGTAATTTAATTACTTCATGCCTTAGCCCTACAAATCATGCCATTAAATATGCTGTATTCGGGCTTTTTAGCACTTTTTAAAACTGCCAAGAATGATGCCGCGTAGAAAGCCAGATCTTCAACTTATCTAAAAGATAAAAAAAATGACTTTTCAGATACAATACAAACTCGTCTTAAATAGGGGAAAATAGAAAAAGGCTATCTAAAAGATAGCCTTTTTCTGAAGCTTTATTTTTTATTAGGAGCTTAGCTCTTTATTAAAATCCATAACGAACACCAATTTGGAATTGGTATGGATTTCCTGAAGGATTCACTAAACCTGAATTATTCACACGGTAGTTATATTGTAACTTCTGCGCATCAAATTCTGGAATAGCTGCTGTTTCATTTGTTTTAGGAACACCTAAAGCATATAAATTTTGAGAACCTAAAGATTTATTTGTACCCCAATTCTTATTAAATAAGTTAGCTACATTAAATACATCGGCTGATAACTCTAAGCTATGTGTTTTATATACATTAAATTTCTTCGCTACACGTAGATCGATTACGCCAAAGAAACCATTGATACCACCATTACGCTCAGCCATTTTCCCGGAATATTTTAAAATATAATCTTTTAAACTTTGACTTGCATCCGGATTATCTAATAATGCTTTTAATCCTGCGGAAACATTTGCAGCTGTACTTGGGTTATTTGGATCGAAGATAAATGCGAGATCATTAGAGCCTGCAACGAAATCTCCATTGGTATTACCTCCAGAAAGTAAGCTATAACGTGTACCTCCAATTCCCGAGTAACGAACCCCCACGCTCAGTCCGTAAAAGGTAGGAAGAGTACCGTAGATAACAATCTTATTTCTAAAATGTCCATTGGAATAACTCATCTGACTTAAGTCACGTGGATCATCTTTCACCGCTAAAGATAATGTAGCTGAATTGGCTACGTTACCATTGAAAGAGGTATTATCACGGCTATCATTCCAAGTATAACTTGCAGTAATTACCCCATCTTTATAATACTGGTAAGAGGCATCTAAAACCACGGCAAATTGATTCACTTTACCTTCACTATTTAACTCTAAAACGCGACCAAATTTATCACTGATACGACCTGCTTTCCAATCTGCAACACCATCTACAATAGCGGAAGCTGGAACATACACACCTCTATTATCTTCATTTGCTAAACGGAAGAATGGATCTGCCACCATATTGCGGTCTACATACATATAATTATTTCTCGCTAAGGTCATATAGCCAGCAATACCTGCGCGAAGACGGTCTGAGAAGAAATGGTTGTAAGATAAATTCGCTTTATAGATCACTGGAATCTTTGCATCTTCTGCATAAGTATTAATCGTAGGAACCTGGAATTTTTCTAAGGTAGGAATGGAAGATGGATTTTGACGGTATTTTTCAAACTCTGGCGTAGGCACATCCGTACCTCGAACATCTACAGTAGCAAAGTGCTTTCCATCGAATGTTAAGTTATTAATCGTCATGTAGTTATTAATATCTGAAGCAAAGATACCTGCCCCAAAACGGACATAGTCTCTATTATTTTCATTAACATTCCAGTTAAACTGCACGCGAGGTTGAACGACAAAAGACTTCAGACTGTGATCCGTTCTGATGCCTAACTCATCAAATAAGGTTTGATTTAAAGTAGATTTTGGATAGAACCCGTAATCCAATCTTAAACCTGCAGTCATATCTAATCCTGTCGCTAATTTAGTTTGCATCTGTCCATATAGACCCGCATTCACAATATTAGCCGTTACTGTAGGATCAGCCACCAAAGGTACTTCACGATAAAATGCTTGTGGTGTTAATGATGCAAAATTCTGTAAAGCTGTATTGCCTCCTCCAGGACCAAAGATAAAACGACCATTTACCTCTGAACCATAAAGTGATTTCGCATGGGTATGCATGATATCAAAACCAAAGGTATAGTTTACTTTATCTGTATTGAAGTATAAGTTATTCACCAATTGAACGACATTATTTGTAAATCCCTCCTGAGCAAAACGATGTCCCCCGAGTTGAAGATTTGTAGATAAGTTTCCTTCCCCAATTCTAGAAACCACATTGTTTACAATAGCACGCGGAATATTTCCGGATGGCAAGTAATCATTCGGACTACTTAACTGGTAGGTATATAAATGTTGAACTTTTAACTCATTTGTCAACCTTGGAGAGATTGATGTTCTTAATGTTGCTAATAGACTATTGTCAATATTTTTATCATTCCCATAGGATTCCAATAAGTTAATAGATGTATTATCAGCCAAACCTAAGTTATTCCGATCATTGGTATAGTTATTACGGATCGTAAGTAAATTTTTCTCATTAATCTGCCAATCCAAACGTGCAAAAGCAGCATCAGAATTTCGTTTCTTATCAAAAGACCCATATTGATCTCCTGCTCCTAAGCCATAACTGGAGCGGCCTATCTGAACAAAATCGTCTAATGTTTGACGGGTAATTCTAAAGGTTGCTTCATCCGCTGGAGACTGTACATCAGCAATAATTAATGGGCGTGCATCACGTTGATGATCCCAAGCGACAAAGAAATGTAATTTATCTTTAATAATAGGACCGCCTAATGTAAATCCATACTGATAGGTAGAGAACTCATTATTTCTCTTCTGTCCACGAATATTATATGGGCTAGATAACCAATCTGCGCGAGAATAAGTCCATGCCGAACCGCTTAATGTATTTGTACCCGCTTTAGTTACTGCCGAAACAGTCCCTCCCCCAGCACGACCATAAGTGACATCATACTGGTTAGTAACGACTTTAAACTCACGTACAGCTTCGATAGAAATCGAAAATGGTGCTCCAGAACGACTGGTTGTAGATCCTGCAGAAGTGGGATTCTTCGCATTCATACCATCTATGGTATAGTTAGTAGAAGAACCTAACTGACCGGCTAAAGAACCTCCAGAGCTTAATGGAGAAAGTTCCATTAAAGAGGTAAAGTTTCTACCATTCACAGGAAGTTTGGCAATATCTTTTGCCGATACCGCGGTAGCAGCTCCTAAATTTTCGATTTTGTTCTTCATGCCTAAAGCCGTAACATCCACAATACTCAATTGCTCTGTACGGTCTTCCATCACAAAATCTACACGTACACCATCTCCTTGGTTTAAAGAATATCCTGTACGGATCTGTTCGCCAAGGCCGATATATAATACTTGAACACTATAGGGACCTCCTAAAGGTAATTCCTTAAAGGTAAATTCTCCTTTATTAGAAGTAGAGGTTTTTGTTGTAAATCCTGTGGATTCATTTTTAATTTGTACTGTGGCACCAGTGAGTAACTGCCCTTCAGCATTTGTGATTTTACCAAAGATACTTGCTTGTGTAGTTTGAGCTGATAAAGGTTGTTGAATAATCAGGCAAACTAACAATGTAACGAGTAAATGTCTCAATTTCATATTTATGTTTGTTTATTCTCCAAAATTATCGTCCTAATATTAAGTTAACGTAACACCAAGATTATGATTAAATTATATCATAAATTTAATTAATAATTAATATATTTTAAAAAATAAATAAAAAAAACCGGAAGCTCTTTAGAACTTCCGGTTTTTATATCTCAGAAATAGACCTTAAAGCCGTTAAGGACTTATTTTATAATTTCTTCGATTTCTGCAATAATTTTTAAGGCTATAGCTTCTGCAGCCTCTGCAGTAGGCCCTTCCGAATAGATTCGAATAATAGGCTCTGTATTAGATTTTCTAAGATGCACCCACTCGTTCTCAAAATCTATCTTTAAACCATCTATAACACTGTGATTTTCATGTGCATATTTTTCTTGCATCTTTACTAATAAATTGTCGATATCAAGTTCCGGAGTTAACGTAATTTTATTCTTAGACATAAAATACTGTGGTAACTCCGCTCTGAGTTCAGACACCTTTTTCCTTTGATAAGCTAGATGGGTTAAAAATAAAGCAACACCTACTAAAGCATCACGTCCATAATGAGAATCCGGATAGATAATCCCTCCATTTCCTTCTCCTCCAATTACAGCATGAACTTCTTTCATTTTCGTCACCACATTTACCTCGCCCACAGCTGCTGCATGATATTGACCGCCATGTTTGAGCGTTACATCTCTTAATGCACGTGTAGATGATAAGTTGGAAACGGTATCTCCTGCGGTTTTACTTAAGATATAATCCGCTACAGCCACTAAGGTATATTCTTCTCCAAAAAGTTCCCCATCTTCCATCATAAATACCAGACGATCGACATCTGGATCCACAGCAATTCCGAGATCTGCCTGATGTTCAAGCACCGCAGCAGAAAGATCTGTTAAGTGTTCTTTTAAAGGCTCTGGATTATGAGGGAAATTTCCGTCTACAGTACAGTGAATCGGATAGATTGATTCTACGCCTAAAGCTTTTAATAAAGCGGGGATAAATGTACCTCCTGTACTATTTACTGCATCTACGGCAACTTTAAATTGAGCTGCACGAATAGCCTCAACATCGACTAATTCTAAGGCTAAAACATGATCGATATGTTTTTGTAGATATTCTTCATTTCGAGATACCTTTCCTAATTCATATACATCAGAAAAATCAAAAGCTAAGCTCTCCCCTAAGGCCAGAACTGCTTTTCCTTCCTCATCATTGATAAATTCACCTTTATGATTTAATAATTTTAACGCATTCCACTGAGCTGGATTATGTGATGCCGTCAGAATAATTCCGCCTGCTGCTCCTTCCAATGGAACGGCAATCTCTACCGTTGGCGTGGTAGAAAGGCCTAAGTCCACGACATCTACGCCTACAGATTGCAAAGTACCAATCACTAAATTACTAACCATCTCTCCTGAAAGTCGAGCATCACGACCCACCACAATTTTTTTATTGTCAGCATTTGCAGTTATTAATTTTGCATAAGCTGCTGTAAATTTCACTATATCTATAGGAGTTAAAGCATCCCCTGCCTGTCCTCCAATAGTTCCTCGAATTCCTGAAATAGATTTAATTAAAGTCATTTCTAATAATTGATGTTAATAGCAGTAAATTTAGTCTAATAATTATATAAATAATAATTTTTTAAATTTCTTTTTACAACAGAAATAGACTAACTTTGTTGCAACTTAGTTTCTTTTAAAAAAGAATTTAGTTTAGGTTTAATTTATTTTAATACTTTTGAAAAGTAGAAGCCTAAACAATTTAAGTCAATAACTATGATAGAACATATTGTACAGATAGATAAAGAGATATTCTTAGCCATCAATCAAGGATTAAGCAATCCCGTATTCGACTGGTTCCTTCGCGTAATCAGAAATCCTTATACCTGGTCTCCTTTATACTTATTCTTAGTGATTTTCTTTATTAAAAATTACGGTAAAACTGGGATTTTCATTGTGGCGATGACCTTAGCCACTTTTGGAGTAGCCGATTTTAGTTCTTCTACCTTAATTAAAAAATCAGTAAAAAGAGTCAGACCCTGCAATGATATCGAGTTTAAAGAAAATGTCAATATCCGAGTACGCTGTGGATCAGGATTTAGTTTTACGTCCTCACATGCGACAAATCACTTTGCTCTAGCATTCTTTTGGATAGTCTTATTCCGTAGACGTTGGAGACATGCCCTCTGGTTAGGTATCACATGGGCTGCCTTAATTGGATTTGCACAGATTTACGTGGGCGTACATTATCCATTTGACGTGCTCTGTGGCGCCATATTAGGCACCATCATTGGACTGGCTATGGGCTATATCTTCAAGGCACTAAAACCCGACTTTTTTAATACACCTACTGCAGTTTAATGAACGCATATATATTAGTTAGTATTTTATTTATTTCTGCTTTTTTAGCAGGTATCTCGGTATTTTTTATAAAAAAAGATAATCCTAATTTATTAAAATTAATCTTATCTTTTTCGGGAGCCTATTTGTTTGCCATTACGGTATTACACTTAATTCCGCATGTATATGAAAATGCGAGCTCCGATCTTTCCACCATTGGAATCTATGTATTGGGCGGATTTATTTTTCAATTAGTCTTAGAGCAATTTTCTCAGGGGATTGAACATGGGCATATCCATCAGGATGAACATAGCCATCAGCATGCCTTTCCTTTAGGAATTATGATTAGTCTATGTCTACATGCCTTTTTAGAAGGTATGCCTTTGGCCGCTACTCATCAGACGGAATTGGTCTTCGGTATTGCTATACATCATATTCCTGCCGCTTTTGCCTTGGGTAGTTTATTAATAGTCACCCATCTTCGCCGGCAGACTATTATTGCCTTATTAGTCCTATTTGCAGCGATGACACCTCTTGGCTTTCTTTTGAGTAAGGCGATTAGTACGGGAGAGATAGGCGATATTCAAAAGTATTTCGATAAGATCATGGCTGTAGTCATAGGTATATTTCTACATATTTCTACGACAATATTATTTGAATCTGGATCGGCAGATCATCATAAATTTAACAAGAAAAAGATGGTCGCAGTATTTGCAGGAATTGCAATAGCCCTTATGAACTTTCTATTCGATGGACATAGCCATGACCATGGAGATGGACATCCGCATCATCATGATCATGCTACCGAGCAGCATGATCATACACATGATTAACTTTTATACAGAGGCATCGCCTCTAAATTTATCCAATAGGTCAGAGAGGATTTTACAATCCTCCTCTGTAATATTTTGAGGCAGGATATCTTGCATAAGCATATCATTTTCCAAATCTTCAAGCACACGCAGACCTTCCTCTGTAATGAGCAAATCTACGGCTCTCTTATCGCCTTCACATTTACAGCGGGATACCAATCCTTTGGTCACTAACCGGTCCATCAAT
This sequence comes from Sphingobacterium sp., assembly GCA_036786125.1. Taxonomy (GTDB): domain Bacteria; phylum Bacteroidota; class Bacteroidia; order Sphingobacteriales; family Sphingobacteriaceae; genus Sphingobacterium. Next base: position 11,390 of record DAIQRP010000026.1, on the reverse strand, counting down.
CGGGAGATATCCGGTGTATTAGTCAGCATACGTTCTTTCAGCAAGTTATTTGTTGCTGGTTTCGGATACTGCCCACGTAGAATTCTTAACACATTAAATTGTTGCAAAGTGATCTGCTGGCGGAGTGCTCTTTTCTCCAAAGTTAGATTTACCCAATTTGTTGTAAACAACAGATTTACAGTAGCTTTATGCCACTCACTTTGAAATTTCGAGGTCTTTACTGCGTCTTCAATTTTCATAATTGATTTTTAAGAATTATTTTAAAACTTCCAGATAAATACAAATGAATGACATTAGAATGATTCTAAATCAGCAAAAAATATTAACTTTGGATGATTTAATATAAATATAAGAATATATATAGATATGCAAAGCAATATAAGCTTAGATAAATTAAAAATCGGTGAAAAGGCCTTTATTTTAGAATATATATCTTCCGAAATTCCGGCGAAATTTTTTGAACTTGGATTTATACCCGGAACTGAAATTGAGGTAAAATACAAAGCCCCTTTCCATGGTCCTATCGGTGTTAGTATCCTAAAAAACAATGCATTAATAGCCATTCGTCAATCTGAAGCTGAAGTTATACTTATTGAAAAGAAATAAATGAATTATCCTATCATTGCCTTACTTGGGAATCCAAATGTAGGTAAGACATCTCTATTTAATCGACTCACTAAACTCAACCAAAAAGTCGGTAATTATCCTGGAATTACAGTAGAAAAACGTGAAGGTAAATTAATCCATGCGGATCAGACTTACCGTATTATCGACCTTCCAGGAACTTATACCTTATATCCTAATTCATTAGATGAACAGGTGGTATTTAATACCCTTGGCGACAAAAAAAATGCTGATTATCCAGATTTAGTTGTCGTAGTTGCTGATCCAGCACATCTAAAAAGATCCATTATTTTATATCAACAAGCTCGTGAAATTGGTCTTCCAGCCATTTTTGTGGTCAATATGATTGATGAGATCAAATCCAAAGGTTTAGAAATAGACTTTGACAAATTAGAAAAACTCTTAAAGACTAGAATCTTTAAAACAAATGCCCGTACTGGTGAAGGTATTACTGAATTAATTCAAAACCTACACGAGAGACCGGCTTTATACATTGGAAAATTTTCCGTTCCTCAAGAATATGCCGAACCTCTAGAAGAAGCAAAGAAATTATTTCCTTTAGAGACGGAATACAACACCTGGCAATTCTTAGCGCAGGATTATATCTCCTTTCTTTCTGAGGAAGTAAATCAAGGATTAGCAGCTATTCGAGCGAAGTATACCTTAAATGTTCAAGAGCTTCAAAAGAAAGAATCCATCCTTAGAAATCAACTGATACAAAAGGATGAAGAAGCCATTGTTCCAGTACAGCATAAACAGGAAAAATCGGTTTCCCATAAGATAGATCGGATCCTTTTACATCCCATCTTCGGATACCTTATTTTCTTCTCATTATTGTTTTTTATATTCCAAGCGATTTATACTTGGTCAGGTCCATTTATGGATTCTATAGATGAAGCTTTCGGTTCTTTAGTCGGATACTTAAATGAAACCCTTCCCGAAGGTCCCTTAGTAGGTCTGTTAACAGATGGTATTATTGCGGGTATTGGAGGTATCGTTATCTTTATCCCTCAGATTGTTATTCTATTTTTATTTATTTCCTTAATGGAAGAAATGGGATATATGAGCCGCGTAGTATTTTTAATGGACAGATGGTTAAAACCATTTGGCTTAAATGGAAAGTCGGTTATTCCACTTATGTCTGGAGTAGCCTGCGCTGTACCAGCGGTTATGGCAGCCAGAAATATTGAAAACTCCAAAGAGCGTTTGGTAACTATGTTAGTTACTCCTTTTATGACCTGTTCAGCCCGACTTCCAATTTATATTGTGTTAATCGGCTTAGTGATTCCGGATACGACTTTCTTAGGTATGGGCTTACAAGGAATTACGCTTTTTGCCTTATATATTTTAGGTATTGTAGCAGCCTTAGGTTCTGCTTGGTTATTAAATAAGATTATTAAAAATAAACATAAGTCATTCTTAATCTTCGAATTACCTACATACAAACTGCCAGATTGGAAAAATGTATTATTAAATGTTTGGGATAAAACTTCCGGCTTCGTATTTGGAGCAGGTAAGATTATTCTATCTATATCTGTTATTCTATGGGTTTTAGGGAGCTTTGGTCCTGGAGAGAAATTCCATAATGCAGAAGAGATTGTAGCGGCAGAAAATCCAACCTTCTCTGAGGAAGAATTGGCTAAAGAAGTGGCTGCCCATAAAGTAGAATATTCTTATTTGGGATATATTGGCATGGCTATTGAACCTGTAGTTAAGCCTTTAGGTTACGATTGGAAGATGGGTATCGGTTTAATTTCATCATTTGCTGCCCGAGAGGTATTTGTCGGAACGATGGCAACAGTATATAGTTTAGGAGATGATGTAGATATTGAAGATGATGAGGGTCAGGCGACCATTCTCTCTCGTATGAAATCTGAAATTAATAGAAATACCGGTCTTCCGGCATATAATTTTGCATCTGGAATCTCCTTATTATTATTCTATGCTTTTGCGATGCAATGTATGAGTACAATTGCTATCGTTAAGAAGGAAACAGGTTCTTGGAAATGGACATTAATCCAAACTGGTTTTATGACGGGATTAGCGTATATCGCAGCTTTAGTCGCCTATCAGTTACTAAAATAAAATATCATGGATAATTTAACCGTACAGTATTTAATTATTGCTCTAATTGTTGCAGTAGCTCTATATTACTTTATTAATAAAATGAGAAAATCTTTCCAAGGAGAGAGTAGCTGTAATAAAGGTTGCGGATGCAGCATCGATAAAAGTTCGACATCCGATAGTTGTCAGAAATAAAAAAAATAATAAACCCTGCCCTCCATATCTCATATATGGAGGGCATTTTTATTTTATATAAAATTAAACATTTCTTTGTCGCACTTGTCTATAACCTTACGTTATATGAATATATATATTTTAATATGAAGAAAACTATTTTAAGTGTGTGCTTAATGGCGGTAACCTCTTCCCTATTGGCACAACAAAAAATTAATGCATACGCTAATTTAAAAGATGTGACAGTCTATGCAGGTGCTGCAGAGTTACAACATACAGCTCAGGCTAATATCCCTTTAGGGGCTTCTGAACTGATCCTTTCCAATATCTCCAATCAGGTTGATAATAACAGTATTCAAATTGGTGCTGGACCAGAAGTTTCCGTACTTTCTGTTCGTACGATAAAAAATCTGTTAAGTAATGATGTAAAAACAGAAGAATATAAAGCAGCAGAAAAAGTATATAAAGAACAGTTGAATAAACTTACTTTAATTAAAAATAAACTCGCTACAGAGGAAAGCAGCTTAGTGCTTTTAGAGAAAAATCAACAGATTACTGGTGGGCAGGCTACGGTTACCACTCAGGCTATATCCCAGTTAGCAGATTTTTATAAAACTAAATATTTAGAAACTAAAAATAATATTTCAAGTTTACAACTTGAGCTTACTGAACAAGAGGATATTTTCGAACGATATAACACTCAATTTCAAGAAGTTTCTGGTCAGAATACAGCTTCAAATACGCAGCTCGTTGTACAACTTATGAGTAGCAAAGCTTCGAACCAAAATTTAAATATCAGTTATATCTCTAGAGCGGCTAACTGGACGCCTTTCTATGAGCTTAGAGCGAATAACCTAAGCAGTCCTCTAGCCATAGCCTATAAAGCAAATGTCAGCCAGACTACGGGAATAGATTGGAAAAACGTTAATCTGACATTGTCTACCGGAAACCCGACATTGGGAGGAAATGCACCCACTATCAACCCTTGGTTTTTAAGCTATCAGGAGAATTTAGAAATGGCTTATGCCAGCAATGATATGGTTGCAGCAGCTCCAAAGCCGTTGAAAACGATGCTCCGAGGCAAAAGCTCTCCGAATCAATATGTTAATCCATTTGAAAATCAATTGAGTGCCACTTTTGAAATTGATATTCCATATACTATTCTTTCCAATGGACAGGCGAACTCTATTAATCTGCAACAGTATCAGCAAGCAGCCTCTTACCGCTATTATGCGGCGCCAATTTTAGAAAAAGATGCGTTCTTAATTGCTGAAGTAACAGATTATGAGAAATTAAATCTAATACCTGGATTAGCAAATGTTATTTTCGAAAATATGTTTGTCGGAAAGACATATATCAATCCTGCTGAAGCTTCTGATACCTTAAAATTAAGCTTAGGTAGAGATAAGATGATTAGCATAAAACGAGAAAAATTAACGGATTTTTCTTCGACACAAACTATAGGTAGCTCTAAAAAGCAAACCGTACAATTTGAAATTAAGATTAAGAATAATAAAAAATCTCCAGTCCTACTCCGATTGGAAGATCAGTTCCCAATCAGTACCGATAAAAGTATGCAAGTAGAATTACTTGAAACGGCGAAAGGAAAAGCAGATATGGAAACAGGTATTCTGACTTGGGATTTAAATCTGGCTGCCGGAGAAAGCAAATCCATAAAATTCGGATATTCTGTGAAATATCCAAAAGATAAAACAATAGTTTTGAGATAGAATCCATTTTTAGAGAAACCGATGCCATAAATTGCATCGGTTTTTTTATCTTTAGCTATATCTTAAATAGCTTACATGAAAAAATATATGATCTTCAGCCTACTCGCGCTCCTAGGAATATCTAGCAGCTTTGCGCAGAAGAAGAAGAAAGTAAAGATAGAACGTTCCCCCAAACAAGAAATACAGTACGATAACTGGAATTACCTGCCTTCCATATATTCTGCTCAGCTCTATCCTATAAAAAAAGAAAGTGGCTTTCCCATTATTGATATAGACTCGGACGATCAACTCTTGTTAAGTTTTGACGACTTACGTGGAGATGTACGAGATCTATATATAAGTATGGAGCATTGCAATTCGAACTGGGAACCTAGCCGACTTTCTCCATTGGAATATGGATATGGCTTTAATGAAGAAAGACTCTTTGACTATGGCTCCTCAAAAGCTACATTTCAAGCTTATACCAACTATACTTTTCAATTTCCTACAGAAAATTTAAAGCCTAAAATCCCGGGAAATTATATCCTAAAAGTTTATGAAGATGCCGATAAAGATCGCTTGCTTTTGACGAAGAGGTTTTATGCCGTAAGAAACTTATTTCAAGTGACTTCTAAGGTGACGCCGAGTATGCAGGTAAGCCAGCGTAATGAAAATCAAAAGATAGATGTCTTTTTAAAAACGGGACTGATTATTAGCAACCCACATCAAGATATTAAAGTAAACGTCCTTCAGAACCAACGCCAAGATGCTCAACAGAACTTACAGAAGCCTATGTTTGTCGGGGGAAATGAGATTTCTTATAATAATTCGGAAACCTTGGATTTTAAAGGAAATAATGAGTTTAGATATGTGGATTTAAGAAGTTTTAAATTAGGCTCCGAGCGGGTTCAACAGATCAGCTTGGATTCGATCACCCATATCACACTACTGGCCGATGAGGATCATTCCAGCAGCTCCTATGCCAGTACATTTGATGAGAATGGCCGCTATTATATCCGTAATATGGACCAACGGGATTCCAACTTAGAAGGCGATTATGCTTGGGTTAAATTTAGCCTATCCGCTCCACAGGAAGTTTCGGGAAAAGTCTTTATCGTTGGAGGATTCAATAATTTCCAACCTCAGCCCGAACATGAACTGACTTATAACAAAAAGACTCAGGTTTGGGAAGTCGAGTTATTCCTTAAACAGGGGCTCTATGATTATGAATATATTCTACAACATCCCAATGGCAGCATACAGACGGATGCCTTTTCAGGAAGTTTCTTCCAGACCGGAAATGATTACCAGATTCTAATCTATCATAAGAAGATAGGGACCTTTTGGGAAGAATTACTCGGATTTGGAGAAAATCAAATTAACAACCGATAAGCAAGCTAAAACTTTTATCTTTACCCGTTCATAAATACATTTAAGTGGATCAATCAAATCAAGAACAAAAAGAACTGAAGAGAGGTCTTCAGAATAGACATATTCAATTAATCGCGCTTGGCGGAGCCATTGGAACAGGATTATTTCTCGGAATAGGACAGGCGGCAATTTTAGCTGGCCCATCGGTTATATTAGGTTATGCCGTAGCAGGTATCATTGCCTTTTTTATTATGCGTCAATTGGGAGAAATGGTTGTTGAAGAGCCCGTTTCGGGATCTTTCTCTTTCTTTGCGAATAAATATTGGGGTCCTTTCGCAGGATATGCTTCAGGCTGGAACTATTGGGTATTATATGTTTTAGTGAGTATGTCGGAGTTGACTGCTATAGGCGTATATGTACAATTCTGGTGGCCTGAGATTCCCCTTTGGGCCTCTTCATTATTTTTCTTCTTTGTGATCAATGCTTTAAATTTAGCTTCTGTTAAAGTATATGGAGAGGCTGAATTCTGGTTTTCCATCGTTAAAGTTGTCGCTATTATTGCGATGATAATCTTTGGAACCTACTTGCTGCTTTCTGGTTCTGCAGGCGAGCAAGCTACGGTACAGAATTTAGTTAATGATGGCGGTTTTTTCCCTAAAGGCTGGCTGACATCCAATGCGGATGGTAGCTATACCGGACTTCTTGCCGCCATGGCTTTGATTATGTTCTCCTTTGGAGGCTTAGAGCTGGTCGGCATTACTGCTGCAGAAGCTGAAAATCCTGAAAAGAATATTCCCAAAGCGACTAATCAAGTTATCTATAGAATCCTAATCTTCTATGTAGGAGCTTTAGTGATTCTCTTTTCTTTAACCCCATGGCGCAATATTACGGCAGAAACTTCTCCTTTTGTTATGGTATTTGATACCTTAGGAGGTTCTCATTTTAATCTTTTTGGCGAAACATATTCCTTTAATAAGATTATTGCCAATGCGTTAAATCTGATTGTATTAACAGCAGCCTTATCCGTTTATAACTCCTCGGTATATTCCAATAGCCGCATGTTATATGGTTTAGCAGAACAAGGTAATGCGCCATCATTTTTGAAAAAATTAAATAAAAATCATGTGCCTATTATGGCGATATTAATCTCTGCTATTTTTGCTGCGATTTGTATTGTTATTAATAAGGTAATTCCAGAGAAGGCTTTAGGCATCTTGATGTCTTTGGTGGTATCCTCCTTAATTATCAATTGGGTGATGATCAGTATTACCCATTTATTCTTCCGTAAATCAAAGGATGCTGAAGCTATAAAAACAAAATTTCCTTCTTTCTTATTCCCGCTGTCAAATTATATCTGCCTGATATTTCTAGTCGGAGTTTTAATTATGCTTTGGTTGACAGGTATGAAAGTTTCTGTAGAATTAATTCCAATTTGGATGATTCTACTATATGTAAGTTACTTATTGACGCGTCAGAAAAAGAATGCATAAAACTAAAAAAGCCAGCTTAAAAGCTGGCTTTTTTTTTAATCTTCTTCTATACTCGGCTCCTCATAATTCCAAGTACTTAATTTGTCTTGAAGAATTCTGGAGATTCGATTGAAATATCGTTTCTGTTTATACCCCATTACCCATTGCACACCTTGTGTCGCATTCGTACAAAAGATTTCATCGGCCTTTTTCATAATCTCCGGAGAGATTTGAGCCTCTATAACTTCTATACCTTCATCTTTTGCCATATCAATGACCACGCGTCTCATCACTCCTTCGATACAACCTTCCGAAAGTGCAGGCGTATAGAGATTCTTTTCATAGTAGATAAAGATATTGGAATTTAATGATTCACAAAGAAAGCCATCTTGATTCAGTAAAAGCACATCATCATAGGCAAATTTCTTTTTATATAAACCAGCCATTACATAGATTAATGCATTGGCTGATTTGATCTTTGAAAGCTCTGAATAAGGTTTTCTATACTCTGAATATAAATCCACAATAAGTCCTACTTTTTTATCACGCAGGCTAGTTTCTAAGCGAGAGACCTGCATCACATAAGCGGGTTTATTTGTTTCTGGACCATACATCCCTGCCCCTGACCGAAATACACTAAAACGAACACGAACCTGTTGTCCTAACATATTATTCTTACGGATTAGTTCTTCCGCACGCGTACGGATAAAAAACTCATCGAAAAGATTGAGGTCTTCAAAATGAAGCATCTCCATCCCCTGCTGTAAGCGCTCGACATGGAAATTCAGAAATCTTAAATCCCCATCTTTCCATAACATGGTTTCAAACAGACCGTCACCATAACGAAAAGCACGATTATCGACCTCAACCACAGGCTGAGTATCTGGAACTAAATTTCCATTAAAATTGATCAGTGTAACTGGCATATATGGCTTAAAACTAATTAATCATTATGTGTAGAAAAGGTGGTAGAATAACTACGCCACTTTTCTAATCCTAAGCGGAAATCTTCCGGCATAGGCACTTCAAAATCTATCATCTCTTTTGTTTTCGGATGTACAAATCCTAAACTCTTAGCATGTAGTGCTTGTCTAGGCAGAATCTGAAAACAATTATCTACAAATTGTTTGTATTTGGTAAATACTGTACCCTTTTTAATTTTATCTCCACCATATGCGGCATCGTTAAATAAAGGATGCCCGATGGATTGAAAATGAGTACGAATCTGATGAGTACGTCCAGTTTCTAGGACACACTCCACAAGTGTAACATAACCCAATCGCTCTAACACTTTATAGTGTGTGACCGACCAGCGTCCATTTTCAGGCTCCTCATACATCGCCATAATACGGCGATCCTTTAGGTGACGTCCTATATAACCAGTAATCGTACCATCTTCTTTAATATCTCCCCAAACCAGCGCCACATATTTTCTATGGATACTGTGATCATAGAATTGCTTAGCTAAATGCGTCATTGCATATTCCGATTTAGCAATTACTAATAGTCCCGAAGTATCCTTATCTATTCGGTGTACTAAACCGGGTCTACCCGTATTGCCGGGCATTGTAGGCAGTTGGTTTAAATGATGCGTTAATGCATTCACTAAGGTACCGG
>DAIQRP010000026.1:0-2352 GCA_036786125.1 Sphingobacterium sp. | reverse complement strand
AAAACCAGGGTGTACCACCATTCCTGCTTCCTTATTAACAATCAGCACATCATCATCTTCATAGATAATATCCAACGGAATATCTTCCGGATACACTTCCGTATCACGCGGAGGATCAGGCAATACCACCGTAATTAAATCCAAAGGACGAACACGGTAGCTCGACTTCACTTCCTTGCCATTGACAAGAACAGAGCCTGTGTCTATCGCATTCTGTATTTTATTTCGGGAAGCATTTTCTACCCGATTCATTAAAAATTTATCTATACGTAATAAGGCTTGACCTTTATCTACTTCAATACGTAGATGTTCAAATAATTCCTTTTCGTCTTGCTCTTGCAAATCTATATGTTCAGCCATCGTACAAAAATACGCTTATTCGTATAAATTCTACTAAATTTGCGAATAAAGTATATGCAGTCTTTTAATTTTTATAGTCCCGAGCAAGAAATTCAGCGTTCTGCATATGCAGATGCCCAGATATCCGTCCATATAAAACGGGATGATCTGATACATCCCTTTATTTCGGGTAACAAATGGAGAAAGTTAAAATATAACTTACAAGAGGCTACAGCGCAAAACAAGTCCCATTTAATCACATTTGGCGGGGCCTGGTCTAACCATATATTAGCTACGGCAGCGGCAGCAGCGACCTTTAAATTTAAAAGCACGGCATTTATTCGTGGGGAGGAAGTTTCCAACCCCATACTTTCGCTCTGCAGAACCTATGGGATGGAACTTATATTTGTCTCGAGAACTGACTATCAAGATAAAAAAGCACTTTATGAGCGTGTCGCAGACACGAGTAGTTATTTTATAGATGAAGGAGGATATGGGGTTTTAGGAGCCCAAGGTTGTGCAGAAATTATGGATGAACTGACTAACACCTATGATTATATCTTTACCGCTGCTGGCACAGGAACTACTTTGGCGGGCCTGGTTTCTGCTGTTGTAAAAAATAAGCTCCCTACACAAATCCATGCCGTTCCGGTTTTAAAAGGAGGCGAATTTATTGCTACAGAGGTTGGGAAAATAGTGAATCCCCCCTTTCCCTTACATCTCCATCTGGATTATCATTTCGGAGGATATGCTAAGACAAAACCTGAATTAATCCATTTTATCAAAGACTTTGTCTCGGACACGGGTATTCTTATCGAACCGACGTACACCGGAAAATTATGCTTTGCCGTAGAAGACCTTATACGGCGTAACTATTTTCCAGAAAATTCCAAAATACTGCTATTACATACGGGTGGATTAACCGGCTTTATAGGCATGCATGAACGCTTTTAAATAAGACAATTCACTGACAGAAAGTTTTAAATTAAATTATAAGTTTGAACACATAAAATTAATAATACCATGAATATTTTAGCCTTTGCCGCTAGTAATAGTAAACATTCCATCAACAGAAAGTTTGTAACTTCTGTTTCCAAGTATTACAAAGAGCCCGAAGATGTCATAGAAATCTTAGATTTAAATGATTATGAAATGCCTTTATACTCCTATGAGCGTGAATTAGAGTTTGGAATTCCTCAGTTAGCCAAAGATTTTGCAACAAAGATTGACTGTGCAGATTTCTTATTAATTTCATTTGCAGAAATTAATGGCAGCTATCATGTGGCTTATAAAAATATTATCGACTGGGTTTCGCGTATTCCTGGACGTAAACTTTTTAATGGCAAGCCCGTATTTGCCCTTTCCACATCTCCAGGTGCTATGGGAGGTTCTACGGTGTTAACGACCGTAATCAATCGCATTACATGGGATGGTGCACAGGTATTAGATTCCTATTCTCTACCGAATTTCTTAGAAAATTTTGAAGAAGGTAAAGGGGTTATAAATATGAATTTACGTGCTGACTTAGAGGCTCGTGTTCGTAAAACAAAACGTTCTTTAAAAGAATTATTAGCCGTACAATAATAAATTGATAAATCTACTGTTTATTTAAAAGCAGATACTGATTTTTTGTATCTTGTCTATAAATCATTAAACATTAGAGTTATGGCAAAAAAAATTTTATTACTCGTTGGAGATTATGTAGAAGATTATGAGGCTATGGTTCCATTTCAAGCCATGGGCGCCATAGGTATTGAAGTAGATGCTGTCGCTCCGGATCGAAAGGCTGGAGATGTCGTACCTACTGCAGTACATGATTTCACTGGCGATCAGACTTATAAAGAACTTCGCGGTCATAATTTTGCTATTAATAAAGATTTTGATAGTATTCAGGTCTCTGATTATGATGGTCTATATATTGCTGGAGGGCGATCTGCAGAATATATTCGACTGAATAAGCGTGTCTTAGAAATTACTCAATCATTTTTTGAAGCCAACAAACCTGTAGCAGCT
>DAIQRP010000225.1:0-2622 GCA_036786125.1 Sphingobacterium sp. | reverse complement strand
CCCAGGACCCATACATTAAAAGTGTATTGCTCTACCAGCTGAGCTACGGAATCATTCTCCTGTTTGTTTGGAGTGATGCAAAGGTAGATAAAAATTGGATAAATGCAAATTATTACAAGATAATTCTTAAAAATAAAATGAAACATATTCATTTTCAGAATGTTATTTTTAAAAAATAATTTAGCCTCTTTTGTTTCTAGAATTTAAACCTTAATTTGTGTGATAATTAGAAATACAGGCGGATGAAATTATTAGTTATTGAAGACGAATTAGAGCTTCGGAATAATATTCTTCAATTTTTTTTACATGAAAAATACTTAGTCGAGGTCGCACGTAGCTTTCCTGAAGCTTTAGAGAAAATAAATATCTATGAATATGACTGCATTCTTTTAGATATTAATCTACCGGGAGGTTCGGGCTTAGATCTATTAAAGATTTTGCAGCAAAAGGACGAGGTCTTTAATGTTATTATTATATCCGCTAAGGACTCTTTAGATGATAAGATTGCCGGATTGGATTTGGGTGCTGATGACTACCTGACAAAACCTTTCCATTTGGCGGAATTAAATGCGCGTGTCAAAGCTGTATTGCGAAGAAAACAGCTGGCAGGAAATAACAAACAAAAGTATAATAATGTATCGGTAGATTTTGAAGCGAGGCAGGTCTTTGTGGAAGATATTAATTTAAATCTCAACCGTAAAGAATTTGATGTGTTTAGTTTTTTTATTCTGAATCAAGATAAATTAATTCATAAATCGGCCTTAGCAGAACATGTCTGGGGTGATAATACGGATGCTGCTGATAATTTCGACTTTATCTACTCACAGATTAAAAACTTACGTAAAAAATTAAAAGATCATCAGGCGCAGATGGAAATTCAGGCAATCTATGGCGTAGGCTATAAATTAACGGTACAATAAACCATGAAACTGCTTAATCAAACGATATTATACCTCTCTGCTGCCCTTTTCTTTATTCTCTCGGCTTGGGGAGTCGCTTTCTATTATAATATGATGGGGGAGGTATATGATAGTTTGGACGATGGTTTAGCCAATTATAAGATGCTTATTATACGGAAGGCGATGGAGGATTCTGCGCTGCTTTCTAAGCATGATTTTGCAGAATCTAACTATCGTATTCAACCTGTAGGAGAACGTTTCGCTCTGTCCGCTACAGAGCTTTATAAAGACTCCATTATGTTTATGGAGTCGGAGCGTGATTTTGAGCCTGTGCGTTTGTTGACAACCTACTTTAAAGCTCAGGATGAGAACTTCTATGAATTGAAGGTCATACAGTCTATGGTAGAGGAGGACAAATTAATTCTGAGCCTGACCTATTCCATTATTGTGCTCTTTCTGCTCGTTATTATATCGATGTTTTTTATCAATAAGTTTATTTTACGAAGCATTTGGTTGCCCTTTTATAAGTTGCAGCAGGAGTTAAGGAATTTTAAGTTGGGTACCACCTCGACATTTAATGTGCCCCGAACGGCCGTGCTTGAATTTGCCTCCTTAAATAAAGCCATATCCGATTTACTTTATGATAATATGCAGATTTTCGATAAGCAGAAGAACTTTATCGATAATGCAGCTCATGAATTACAAACGCCTTTGGCTATTTCCAGAAATAAGCTGGAACTTCTACTCGATAGATTTCAACACGATGAGCAGACCATTCAGCAGCTCTATGAAATCCTGCAGCAGCTCGAGCGCATGACGAAAATGAATAAGACCTTATTACTTCTGACAAAGATTGAAAATAAGCAGTTTGACTCGGCAAATGAAGTCGATTTTATTCAGCTTTGGCGCAATAATGTGGAAGAATTTAGTGATATGATAAGCTATCATGCTATTGAAGTTATCATAAAAGATGAAATTCCCTGTAAGCGAAACTTCAATATGGACCTGGCGAATATGCTTATCTCCAATCTCTTAAAAAATGCTATTGTACATAATATTCCTCAAGGAAAAATTATCATAGAATTTTTTGAAAATGGTTTCGCCGTCGCTAATACCGGCAAATCTACTCCTTTATCCCAAAGTCGTATCTTCTCCAGATTCTATAAAGAATCCGATCATGCAAATTCTACAGGATTGGGGCTCTCAATAGTACGCTCTATTATGACGATGAGCGAAGGACAGATTTCGTATACCTTCACCGATGAAGGTCTCCATGAGTTTCATGTATTCTTTAAATAGGGGAGGCTTTAGTTTAAGAAATGACGATCTTCCTCCGTAAGGTCGGAATCGGAGGGCACTTCAATATAAGAATCTAATGGTGCTTCTGCAGCTTTAGGTCTTCGAGATCTAAACAATATGGCACCAAAGAGCATACCTAGCACAAAAAAAGCTAATAGAACGGATAATTTTGAGAAGCTATAATCTCCGAAAAACCAGAAGTTGACCTCTTCGGTATTTTTCATCAGAATTACCGTAATCAAAATCGTCAGGATAACTATTAAATAAGTTTTTACTTTCATATTGCGGCTAAAATACAAAAAAAGGAGACAACATGGTTGTCTCCTTTTTATTTTGTGTTCGCGTTAAGAGAGATTATTCTCCAACTACTTCGAAAGGAACTTGAACTTTCACTTCTTTGTGTAAGTTTAAGTTAGCTACATAT
>DAIQRP010000224.1:0-2636 GCA_036786125.1 Sphingobacterium sp. | reverse complement strand
AGAAATTACCGTACAGATGTCTCAAGATTTTGCATTTCCAAATACCTCAGGTAATGCTATACCTATTGAAAATTTGGATGTCATTATTATCGATAATGAATTATCTTATCAAGGCAATCAAAATACCAATAGTTTTCGGGTGACTGAAACTGGGGTGTATTCTATAACAATGAATTTGCAATTAATAAGCCGTAGAAATTCAGTACCTGTGATTGGTGTGTGGGATAACCAAATGAATAATTGGGTTGCTCGGGTTAACGATCATTTTGTAGCTAGAAATAATAATTTTCAAACCTATACCTTAATTACGGCTATTGAAATGCATCAGGATAAAGTCTATTCTTTCCGTACTGCCAATTCAGTCGTTACCACCATTCGGAGTCATAGCTTCGGAAATACTGGAAGAGGTCCGGTCTCTCAAATAACCTTGAAAAGATTGAAATAAATCCATTCCACTATCCCATATCTTGAGCTTTTTTCAGATAAAATGTAGATCTGTTTAGGCCAATATATGTTATTGTTTTTCTTAGTCTTTGTAGGTGTTTAATTACAATTTTAAAATCATACTCTCTAATTTTTGCGCTAGTTCAATATCAGAGTTAAATTTTCTTTATTTTTGTTAAAATTATCTATTTACTTAAATAAAAACAAGATGTTGAAAGTTTATATATCTTTGATATTGATAATTAATTGCACGTTAATTTTTGCTCAAAGTGGAATAAATACAAAAACTCCACAAAAGACTCTCCATGTTCATGGTAGTCTACAGATCACAAATGAATTGAATTTAGGTGGTGATGCTGAGCGTGAGGGGTCAGCAGGAAAAGAAGGTCAGGTCCTTATTTCTAATGGAAATGATAAAGCTCCTTCTTGGGAAACACTATTAATTCCTCAACTCCCTGATTTGGCCACAGGAACGGTCATATCTATAGATGGCAAATTAATGATTGCCCAAGAAATTACCGTACAGATGTCTAAAGATTTTACCTTTCGCGGGTCGGGGAACTCCGTAGCTCTTCCTATTAATAACTTAGATGTCGTAATTATCGATAATGATAAACTGTATGTGGGTACAGCAAACACCAATAGATTCAGAGTTTCCGAAACTGGAGTGTATTCCATTACCATGAATATGCAATTACATACCAGATCTTCTACCGTACCTGTAATTGGGGTTTGGGATAATACTGCTGGAAATTGGGTCGCTCGGGTTAATGATTCTTACTCCGGAAGAGATGGAGATTTGAAAACCTATACCTTAATTACCGCAATTCAGATGAAAGCAGGTCAAGATTATTCTTTTCGAACGGCCAATACGGCTAATACCACCATCCGGAGTCATAGTTATGGGAGTACGGGTATAGGGCCGGTATCTCAGATCACTTTAAAAAGGTTAAAATAAACATTAAAAAAGCTTAAATATCCCATTTAAGCTTTTTTTGATTTAGATAATTATGGATCTAAATTCCATCTTTTTTCTGAGCTTTTAAAAGCTCCAATTCCCTTAAAATAGCTTTTTGAATTTCCGTTTGGTCTTCTAAACTACGAGCGATTAAATCGAGTTTGTAATACCATAAAATGATATTTCGGAATAGGAAGAATAAAATAATGACCACAGCAAAGCCCAGCAATGTGGACAATAACCCTCCAAACATAGATCCTGTGGAAGATTGTAATAACAGGTTATTCATAATTTAAATTGATTAAGTACATTTTAAGTTACTTAATTTCTGTTAATTATAAAGCATGTAATTGGTAATTTTTTTTACCTTAACCTGTTGGAATAGAGTTGTTTTGATTATTTGATGGCATGAAATTTCGCTTAAATGACCTCATTTAAAGGTGCGATAGCTGTATTTATCCTCTTCTTGATTAGCTATTTTTTGGCAGATAAAAAATAGATAGAATTGCGGATATTAGAATTAATAACATTATTTTAGTTATATATTCTTAACCTAAGTACCTAAACCAACACATGGAAAAATTTATTACGACAATATCAGATTTAATCTGGTCCGATTTTTTTATTTATTCTTGCTTAATTACAGGGGTCTATTTCTCTGTACGAACGGGATTTTTACAAATTACCTATATCAAGGATATGGTCGGTCTTCTTTTTGGAACCAAATCATCCGATAAGGGAATATCTTCTTTTCAAGCGTTTTCGTTAGCAATTTCTGGACGTGTAGGTACCGGAAATATTGTTGGAGTAGCCACCGCTATAGCGATGGGTGGACCTGGAGCGATGTTTTGGATGTGGATGATTGCATTTCTAGGCTCCTCTTCCGCATTTATAGAGGCGACCTTAGGTCAGGTCTATAAAGAAGATAAGAATGGGGAATATCGAGGGGGACCAGCATATTATATCGCCAAGGGATTAGGTGTAAAATGGTATGCGGTTATCTTTGCTATGGTGACTATCTTAAGTACAGGTTTATTTCTCCCTGGCGTACAATCCAATGCCATTGCTTCTTCAATTTATCATGCCTTTAATATTCCCGTGGAGTATACGGGCATAGCTGTGGTTATTTTATTGGCTCTTATTATATTTGGAGGAGTGAAGCGTTTAGGGAAGGTGGCAGAATTTATCGTTCCATTTATGGCTGGAGCCTATATTCTAATGGCTTTGATTATTA
>DAIQRP010000223.1:0-2645 GCA_036786125.1 Sphingobacterium sp. | reverse complement strand
CGTTCGTGCCGCTTAACAATTCTATCAGACCTCCCGACACGACATGAGTAGTAGCGTTTGACCCTCTAGTATTAATTTCATCTACAAAAACTCCTTGAGCTACAGCTAATGTACTTGAGCCTGTTCCAATTTTAAGAGTGATTTTTGTGCCCTTAGGAATTCGATGATTCCATTTTAATGATATTTTAGTTGAAGGAGTAAGGATTGATTCTAAAATAGAGGTTATGGTAGCATAAGTTTTGGGATCTGTCGTAGCTGCTTTTTCAGGAGAGTTAAAAAATCCCAGACCTCCAGTTTCCGGTTTTTCTGTTGCATAAATTCGATTATTTACAACACAGGATTGATTAGGATCAATTGTTCTAACGATAATTTCTTTATACGTATTACAGCCCGCAACACTGACATTTAGTTTATAAATAGTATATCCAGAAGTCGCAATACCCATAACCGATACCGGAGCAGAAGGAGACGAAGGACCTAAGGTTTGCCTATTGATAACTTCATTCAAGGAATTCGACCATTCCACTGAAAAGTCGGAAGTACAGTTCTTACAGGTAATACTTGGGAGGTTAAATGCTGTACCTTGGTTAATTTCTATATAGTTTGAACCCATTAGAAATTCAGGCTCAAGATGAATAGATTTTGCAGGGTTTATAACTTTCGAATTTTCATTTTTCCCATATTGATTCGCATAGAGATGAGTTCGATTAGCAGGGTTACTTAGTCCTACAGAAGAGCTCACCCAAAGAATGAGTAAAATACACAATAAAACATATAGTATATTCTTTTTCAATTTTCTATTATTAAGTAGATGAGATTGCTTTGGGCTGGCAATTCTATTTCAAAGAAAAGAATAAAAATTTAGAAACAACAAATTTTTTTAATTAAAAGTAATAATATATCCTAAAAGCTACAATCACACTTTAAAGGCATATTATATCCTATTTATAGAATTAATTGTAACTTAGACAGATGACTCAATACGCAGTAATTTTTGATATGGATGGCGTCATCTGCCATACCAACCCTTATCACGCTAAAGCTTTTGAAGCTTTTTTTAAAAATTATCAGATCAGTAGTTCTGAGAAGGAATTTCAAGATCATATGTATGGCAAGCATAATAGTTATATTATGTCATACTTCTTTAAAAGACCTATTTCTGGAGAGGAACTTCGTACACTTGAATTTGAGAAGGAAGCCCTTTTTAGAGCAATTTATAAGGATCAGGTTGTAAGCATACCACAGTACCTCGATTTCCTTTATGATTTAAAAGCGCATGGATTTAAAACAGCCATAGCCACCTCTGCTCCTCAAGCTAATTTAGAACTAATCGTAGAACAACTTCAAATAGCTTCAGAAATGGAATCCATGTTAGCTTCGGAAGATGTAAAACTACATAAACCGCATGCCGAAGTATATTTAAAATCAGCAGAGAAAATTGGAGTAGCCCCTGAAAATTGTTTGGTTTTTGAAGATTCTTTCTCTGGAGTAACTGCAGCATTAAATGCTGGAATGCGCGTTATTGGCGTATTATCCACGCATACAAAAGAGCAAATCCCAGGTTGTATTCATTATATACATGATTATAGTGAAATTAATGCCAGTACCGTATTACAGTTGCTAAAAGCTCATCATGATTAATGAAGCTTTAGGTTTACTTCCAAGTCCATGGAGTTGGGTCCTTTATTTTACATGCGCTTTAATGGTGGGCATGTCAAAAACAGGTATTCAAAATATAGGGACGCTGGCGGTTCCTTTTTTTGCGTTTTTATTTGGCGCCAAACAGTCTACCGGCATCGTACTTATATTAATTTGTATGGCTGATTTAATGGCCGTGATTTATTATAGGAAACAATTTCTTTGGGAAGAAATTCGAAAGCTTTTACCTGCCGCAGCTTTAGGTGTGGCCCTGGCGCTGCTTTTAGGGGCTTATATAAATGATAAGACGTTTAAAGTAATCATGGGAATCTGCATCCTATTAGGCTTATTACTGATGTTTAGTACCCAATTTTCCAAATCGGATTCAACCATCGTACAGCGGCGTTGGTATGCCCCAGTTTTTGGATGGATTGTAGGCTTCTCCACGATGATAGGTAATGCGGCAGGTCCAGCCTTATCCATATATCTACTCTCTAAAAAACTCGATAAAGTAACCTTTGTCGCTACTGGCGCTTGGTTTATTATGATTTTAAACTATGCTAAAATTCCTTTACAGGTATTGGTTTGGAAAAATATTTCCTGGCCAGGGATTATACTCAATATATATGCTATACCTTTTATACTCTTAGGTGGTTTTTTAGGTATTAAATTAGTAAAAATTATTCCTGAAAGAACCTATAGAATTTGTGTCACCGCATTGATTTTTATCGCTTCGGTTTTACTAATTATTTAATAGGACTTACTTCAGATGAGCTATTTATTTACTTCAGATGAGCCTAATTAATAAAGCGCAGGCAGAAATTTCTGTCCTGCCTGCGCTCCTGTATTTTTTGAAGCTACAGTCGATTGAATCGAGCTTTCAACTGCGCTAACTCTTCTTTCTGCGTGCGTATAAAATCATTACTTTCTAAATCACCAACCACCTGATTCATTTCTTCTTCGGAAGCATAAACCATCTGTTTAAACGGATTTTCATAATCTTTAGC
>DAIQRP010000222.1:2147-2654 GCA_036786125.1 Sphingobacterium sp. | reverse complement strand
GTTGATTTTTGTTTTATTAATTTCATTTTTTTCATTTTGTATAGCAACTTTATCGAGGGCAATTATTTCTTTTTCAGCATCACCAAAGAGTGTATAACGCTCTGGAAGCATCTTTTCATCTAATAGATCGTAGATAGCCCATTCTATCGGCTTGATTAGTTCAGAATCTTCTATCTTTTCGTATTTTACAACAATAGCTATATAACGAGACATAATGAAACCTCATAAAAATTTAATTTTCATTTTGATGATACACCCCAGCTACCAGGGTGTACCGTACATTACATAGCAAAGTCTTCCAGAGATTTACCGCTTTCCAGTGCAGCTGCAATCACTTTTGGTGTTCGCCCCTGACCTGTCCACGTTTTCTCATCGCCATTTTCGTCGATGTATTTGTACTTTGCAGGACGAGGAGCACGGACAGCAGCAGGACGTGATGATTTAACATTACCCAGCAGCTCAGACGGGTCAATGCCATCTTCAAGCAGTTGCGCACGCAGGGCTTCG
>DAIQRP010000222.1:0-2137 GCA_036786125.1 Sphingobacterium sp. | reverse complement strand
CCTGAATGTATAAAATCATTGTAATGATACCACAAACCGGATAGTGAGAGATAAAATCGGCTCATTTGAATTTTTATTATTAATCTTTTCATTGATTATATATTCATCGGTCTTGACCTCCTGTTTATTTTTGATAATTAATTAATACGTGAAATAAAAAAGGACGATGAAAATGAAAAAACAAAATAAGAAAGGGTTCTCCCTGTTAGAACTCGTATTGGTGCTGGGTGTGGGTAGCATGATGGCATTTATGCGTTTTCAGGATATGAAAAATGAACAGGAAACGATTATAGCTAATGCTGTTGGTCAGCAAATTAAACAGGTCGGGGAGGCGGTTAATGGTTATATTAATATCCGATATGATAAACTTTCCACTCTGACTTCAAGCAGCAGTCAGTCAAGCGATCCGGGTCCCCGTGTCTGTAATGCTTCAGGCTGCGAAATTACATACCAGACACTGATTAATGAAGGGTTATTACCTGCGTCATACACCGGGATTAATGCTCAAAAATCTTCATATAAAATTATATTAAAACGTTCAGGATTATCACCTAACTATGTAGTTAATGGGCTTATTACAACGACTTTGCCTTGGATGGAAGGGGATAAGTATCGTTACGATTTATTGGGTCGAGCGATGCAAGCGGCAGGTATTGATAGTGGTATGACGCAATCAGCAACGTTAGCATCAGGTTTACAGGGTGCATGGAAAGAGACAGCTACAGATTACAGTAATATCACAAGTGCTGGATTGATGGCCTATCGCGTAGGATATGATTCCACCATGTATTCTGTTTATCTTCGTCGTGATGGCACATTGCCGATGACGGGGGATCTTAATATGGGAGGTAAAAGCATCAAGAATGTCCAAGATATAACTGCTGCAGGAACTGCGACTGCTAATGTTCTGAATTCCACAGGAGATACAGTTGTCGGTGCACATATCCGTGTTGGCGGTAGTGCTCAGGTCAATGGTTCAATAAATGCTAATAACACTGTTTCAGCCCAAAATATCCAATCCAGAGGCGAGGTATACACGCAGAACTGGTTCAGAACATTAAATGATGGAGGTATATATTTTCAGAAATATGGTGGTGGGTGGTATATGAAAGATGCGAATACTATCACTGCATATAATGGTAAGAATGTTCAAACAACCGGAGGGGTTCTGAGTGGATATGTGAAGGTAAGTGGAAGTATAGAGGCTACCGGAAATATTCATTCAGATAAAACTATCGACGCAAACTATTTTTTACCTAACTCTACTGAGGTTGTTGGGACAGCCTGTCCTACCCAAGGATTAATCAGCAAGGAGTCTACAGGTGCTATTATTTCGTGTCAGGATGGCATTTGGAGAAGGATAAATTATGCAGCAGACGCGCCAAAACCGCTAAAAATAATTTTATCCTGTCATGCGGGAAACAACTCCAGCAACAGTTGTAGGAAAGACGTCTATACTGATTTGACTTTCTGGCGAGATGGTATTACACGCTCTGAAATAAAATTGGTTAGCGAAAGGATAACCCGTTGGTGGGGAGATGGATGTGGAAGCTGCTACCCCGGAAGTTTCACATATTCAAATGGAGTGATCCAACTCGATATTTCACAAGGAAACGGAGTTTATAAAAGGATTAAAAAATAATGGCATAATCAAACAATTAAATTTGACATGTTTGAAAGTAAATTGTAACATTTAATTACTATCAAAGAAGAATAACTCCATATTCAATCTTGTAAATCTTTGATGGTTTTTTAATAAAGTCAACGAAGCTCGCTTCAAAAAAAAGACCAGAATGATCTGGTCTTTTTTTTGTTTTTATCAGGTAGTCCGCTTATCGGATAAGAGCATATAAAGAACATACAACTCTTGTTTAATATTTTATCTGGTTTATCTCTTTTATATCTATCCAAATAACTAAGGAGATATAAAGGAAATGAAAAAAGCAGCATTAATTAAATACAAAAAAAGCAAGAAAGGATTCTCGCTCTTAGAACTTCTGTTGGTTCTTGGGATTATATCTGCATTAGTGGTTGCAGCATTTATTGTTTACCCTAAAGTACAAGCTTCACAGCGTGCGCAGGCAGAAAGTAATAATATAGCCACTATTCAGGCTGGTGTTAAATCGTTATATACTTC
>DAIQRP010000025.1:21939-30734 GCA_036786125.1 Sphingobacterium sp. | reverse complement strand
TCTGAAAATGGTGCGACTGCTTTATTAAAAGATGTACAGTTAAATATAAATAATGGAGTTATTAATGAAGCTAAATTAGCAAATTCAGCAGTAACGCCTATTAAAATTCAAAAGGGAGATAATAGTTCCGTTCTAGTTACCAATGCTGATGGATCTGTATCTTGGGTGCCTCAATCGAATTTAGCTATTGAGCCATGGAATAAAATTGCGACAGGAACACCTGCAAAGGCGACTTTAAATACAGATAATATTTACCAAATGGGTCGAGTTTCTATTGGAGCAACAGCTATCCCTAATTTAGGGGTATCTAATGCGACTGAACCTCAGTTCTATGTAAAAGGAAATACCTTGGTAGATGGGAAAATGTATACAACCAATTCTGTATATGCCGATTATGTGTTTGAAAAATATTTTACTGGAACATCTCTGATCAATGTGAAATATGATTTCAAATCTTTAGCCTATGTTAAAGAGTTTATTAAAGAAAATCATCACTTACCTGGAGTTACTTCGATTACAGACTTACAAAAGACAGCTAATGGATATCAGTTTGATGTTACGGAATTAAGCATTCAACAATTAGAGAAACTGGAAGAGTTGTACTTACATGTAATTGAACAACAGGAAGATATAGATCATAAATCAAAAGAAATAGAATTATTAAAAGCAAAAACATCAGAGCTTGAAGAGCGTCTATTACGTTTAGAAAAACTATTAGCAAAATAAGCACCTGATAACTAGTATTATGAAAAAGATTATATATACATTAATTATTATTCTGGGATTTTTCCAAATGGGAAAATCTCAGACTACAGGCACGGGAATTAATGTTAGAGGAGGTACAACTTTTCCTTTACACGTGAAATTACCAGAAGGAAATGAAGGCGTTGCTGATCCCGTGAAAATTGAAGGATTGAAAAAAGGAACTGCCAATGCTGAGGTTGTAACGGTGGAAGGAGATGGTACATTAAAGAGATTATCTGCTGTAATGCCTAAATTCTTTTATATGCCAGCAGTATTTGTAGAAACTCATGATGCCTCAGGGAACTTGTTGTATACCACATCAGATAAAACCTTAAATTTATATCAACTGTATTTTGATCAGTTTAATATGACTGGTATTAATGGATTAGGGGGCAACTATGCAGCGTCCAGTACGGACGCTAAAGCGAGAAGTTCCTCTACCACCATTCCTACGCTAACAGCAGATAAATTTGACTATTATG
Organism: Sphingobacterium sp.; assembly: GCA_036786125.1. Classification (GTDB taxonomy): domain Bacteria; phylum Bacteroidota; class Bacteroidia; order Sphingobacteriales; family Sphingobacteriaceae; genus Sphingobacterium. Next base: position 29,508 of record DAIQRP010000025.1, on the reverse strand, counting down.
TTACCTACTATGATGCTGCAGTTTTTTCTAAGGTCAATATTTCTACTTCCGGTGTACTGACATATGGAATTAGACCTGGGGCAGTAGTAACTGCAAAAACATTTTTTAATATCGTTTTAAAAGTTAAAGATTAATGAAAAACAGAATAGTATATAGCATTTTTATAGTCTTAATTTGCTCTAGTTTTTCACTTTCTCTGAAGGCTCAAGATGTTACTTTTTTTCCATATTTCAATAGCTTAAAAGGAACAATACAGCCAAGTAATATTTCGGATGCAGGAGGAGGAACGGGTAAGTGGACGAATAATGGAATTCTCTTGACCCCAGCAACGACCAACTCTAGAGGAGCAGTCGTCTTAGATGGAGTGACTTTTAATTCCGAGAATGGCCTAGTCGTAGAGTTTGACTACGATATGTATGGAGGAAGTCCTGGGAGCTTTCCAGAATATGGAGATGGTCTAAGTTTTTTTCTTTATGATGCCACTGCAAACACTTCTGGACTAATAGGGGCTTTAGGAGCTGGATTAGGCTATGCATTTAATCGTTCGACGAATGCTGCAAGTCGAGTTCCAGGTTTAGATAAAGGGTATTTAGGAGTCGGATTAGACCAATTTGGAAACTTTAAAGGGAGAAGATTTGAGTCCAATTCACGTGTAAATGGTCTAGTGGATACTTGGGGATCAAATGGGGGTTCACATATTACAATTCGGGGCGCAATGCATCCTTCGGGAATAAGTGGAGGAGGACTTCGTGGATATAGATTTTCTGGGTATCCGGTATTATTTACCCAATCGACGCGTAACATAATTAATGGGGCTGTCGGTAAAGTGATTAATTTGAATAGTAATAACAATAATACGGTTACGTATAATAACTTAAGTTCATTCACTAAAGCGGAAGAATTTGATGTTAGGGGGGGCGTAGAAAATTCAACAATAGGAAGTCCTGGATATAGAAAAGCAATATTGGAATTAGTTCCAGCGAATCCAAATATCGGAGGTGGTTATTTTGTGAGCTTTACGATAGTCAGTGGTACTAGATCCAAGCTGGTCATTGATAAATTTCATTACAAAAGCTCTTTATATTATCAAGAAAATGCGAATAGTAATTTAAGTAATTCTGAAGGAGGAAGTTTGGGTAATTCCGATATTATACTGCTGAATGCAGCACCTCCAAAATCATTTAAATTGGGTTTTGCGGCCTCTACTGGAGCTGCTTCCCAAGCTCACTTAATTAAAAACTTGAAAGTATCTATTCCTTATCTGCCGGAACCTCAAGAGGATCAATTTAATCTCTGTTATGCGCCATCGAAGCAAACCAAAACATTGAATCCATTTGCTAATGACATTTTTTTTAATGGACCATTATATGGACAGGTATCTTCGGGAAATACCAGAGACTTTATCGATTTTAGCACATTTATTTTTACGAATGATAAGGGGGTACAGTTAGGAAGTTCAGCATATGCATATAACCAACCTGGGGTCGGTCAATGGACTTATTCTGCAAATACAGGAGAAGTATCTTTTACACCTGTTATAGGTTTTAAAGGGTCAGCTTCAATTTTTTATAGAGCTAAAGGTTATGAAAATAGGGGAGGTCCATTTGCTCAAGAAATTTATCGTTCTCAACCAACGGAAATTACGGTTAATGTAATCGATTGTGGGGTTATCATCAATCCACATATACCTGCTAATGGAAAAATTAGATCAGGGAGATAGTTTATTAAAGTTCACACTAGTTTTTATAATTCAAAAGGCTGTAATGTTAACATTACAGCCTTTTATTATTTTATTTTTTAGCTTGAACAATGGAAAGCTCTTGTGCCACCCGTTTTGCAATGGTCAAAAAAGCTTCACTCACTGGATTCTCCTGGTCTGTAAAAATTGGATAACCATTATCTCCAGCGTCAGAAATTCCCTTAAGTAATGGAATCTCCCCTAAGAATGGCGTTTTATACTCTTCCGCTAGTCGCTTTCCTCCATCTTTTCCGAAGATATAATATTTATTATCTGGTAATTCTGCAGGCGTAAAGTAAGCCATATTTTCAATAATACCTAATAACGGAATATTAATAGACTCCATTTGATACATACCTATTCCTTTAATGGCATCGGCTAATGCCACATGCTGTGGAGTTGTAACAATTACAGCTCCAGATATCGGGAAGTTCTGAGAAACAGTAATATGAATATCCCCTGTTCCAGGAGGCATATCTACAATCAGATAATCTAAATCTCCCCAGTCCGTATCATTAAATAATTGTTTAATCGCAGAAGTAGTCATAGGACCTCTCCATGGGATAGGCTGATTTGGGTCTGTAAAGAAACCTATAGATAATAGTTTTAAGCCGAATTTTTCAATAGGCACAATCTTGGTTTCTCCATTTTCTAATTGAACAGATTGTGGTTTTGCACCTTCCAAACCGAACATAATAGGCAATGAAGGACCATATATGTCGGCATCTAGAAGCCCGGTTTTAGCGCCAGTTTCAGAAAGGGCTAAAGCTAAATTTGCTGCAACAGTGGATTTTCCAACACCACCTTTACCTGAGGAAACTAAAATTATATTTTTGATACTATCTACTTTAGCGCCTTCCTTACCAATTACTCGAGAAGTCATATTGATATCTACAGCAATATCTTTATCCACAAAATGGGTAATAGCATTTCGACAGGCATGTTCTATATGTGCTTTTAATGGGCAAGCAGGAGTAGTTAATACCACATCAAAAGAAATTTTATCTGAAGATATTTCAATATTTTCTATCATATTTAAGGTTACCAGATCCTTTTTTAAATCAGGTTCCTCTACATAGGATAGTGCCTTGAGCACTTGTTCTTTCGTTATCATGGAAGTTGTTTGGATTTTAATCGTACAAAAATAAGGAATGCTAAAGATAATCTTGTCATTTGGATGTTTTTAATGATATTTACACTTAATTTTACAAATCTTTTTACGTTACTCAGTAAGGATGTTTAATAAAATACTTCAATCAATTACTTCAGAGCAGAAAAAATGGATCGCTATTGTTTTGGGTAGCCTATTCATAATAATGGTAGCATTGGGAGGTTATGCATATTCTAAACGAGAGGCTATGTTATCTCAAGCGATTCAAAAAGCAAAAATTAAACTGAATGAAAAATATGATATGGATCTGCGTATTGGTTTTTATTCCTTTAAGGGCTTAGCCACAGTACGTCTAAAAGATATTCATATACAGCCCAAAGATCGAGCTCAACTAGCTGAAATTAAAGATTTAGAAGTTTCTGTTCGTTTATGGCCTTTACTTTTTGGAGAGGTTAAATTAGGGCAAATATTTTTAGATCGTGGAAATATCACATTAGTCAAGCAAGATAGTTTGAGTAATTATGATTTCTTATTTAAAAAAACAGATCAAGATACTTCCCAAACGCAATCGGAAACCAATCTGGCGGAAGTTGCCGATAAGCTCTTAAAATCAGTATTTTTTAAAATTCCATCTGATATGGAAGTCAAAGATTTTGAATTATCTTATCGGGATGATTCCATTTCTCAACGCATTTCAATGCCCTATACACTGATTGATGGAGGAGATATTCAAACGGCTTTAATCTTAAATAATCAAGAGGCGAAATGGAATATAGAAGGTCATGTCAATCCGGATAAAAAGCAATTGAGATTAGGTTTGTCTGCAGAGAATAAAAATGTAGAACTGCCATTATTAAAGAATAAATTTGGTTTAAGTGTCCGTTTTGAGCGGATTGAATTTAATCTTCAGGAAGCTAAACGTAAGAATAAGGAACTCCTGGCTTTAACTGGGGAGTGGGATTTTTCTAACTTAATTATTAACCATTGGAGACTCTCTGACAGAGATATTCTAATCCCTTCCACTTTTATGCATGGAGAGTTGAATATTGGACAGAATTCCATTGAGGTGAGTGATAAAACTATTCTGAAAGTTAAAGAATTTGAATGCCACCCTTATTTGAAATATGTACATAAACCCAATAAGCAGATTTCATTAGGTCTACATACCGATAAAATAGTAGCTCAAACATTTTTTGATGCGATTCCAGAGGGTTTATTTGAATCCTTAGAAGGAATTCAAGTTGCTGGAGACATTCAGTATGATTTGAAGTTTGAAATGGATTTTAATAAACCCAATGATTTAATCTTTTCATCCCAGATGAATGATCAAGAACTTAAAATAATAAAATGGGGAAAAGCTGATATTCAAAAATTAAATACAGATTTTATATATACCGCCTACGAAGATGGGAAGGCTGTGCGTGATATTCGGGTAGGACCTTCAAATCCTAATTTTACGCCCTTAGGACAGATATCTAGAAATATGAAGATATCTTTATTAAACTCTGAAGATCCATTTTTTATGCGTCATAATGGCTTTCAGGAAGAAGCTTTTAGACTATCTATTGCGACCAATATTAAAGAAAAAAGATTTAAAAGAGGGGCAAGTACCGTGTCTATGCAACTGGTGAAAAATGTATTCTTGAATAGGAATAAAACAGTCGTTCGAAAACTGGAAGAGATTATTTTAGTTTGGTTGATGGAGCGATCCGGTCAGGTCTCTAAAGATAGAATGTATGAAGTGTACCTCAATGTCATAGAATGGGGAAGAAATATATATGGAATTACTGAAGCTGCACGTTTTTATTTTGGCAAAAGCCCTGCTGAGCTAACTTTGGGTGAATCTATTTATCTTTCAAGTATTGTTCCACGTCCTAAAACCGGATTATATTCTTTTGATTATACTGGACATTTAAAGCCGAATATGCTCCGATATTTTAATACCTATGGCAGCATATTGGCGAAGACAGGGCAAATTTCTGTAGATACGACGGTGGCTAATTATGGATTTTATCAAGTGCAGCTGCAACCACATTTACGTCCTGCGAGACCTGCAGGACTTATCGATAGCTTGGAACAACAGGAAATACAAGAAGAATTTATGATGGATCAGGAGGAGAAAATGAAAAGGTCTATCTTTGATAAAATTTTTGGCAAGAAAAAAGAAGAAGATGAATAATATACAGATTGATGATTTGAAATTTGAAATTATGCTCTCCTCAGAGCAGATTTTAAATCGTGTTCAAGGCGTAGCAAATGAAATAAATCAAGATTATATAGGAAAGTGCCCTGTATTTATAGGAGTATTAAATGGCTGTTTTATGTTTATGGCCGATTTAATGAAAGAAATTCGGGTACCCTGTGAGATGACTTTTGTGAAATTATCTTCCTACCATGGGACAGAGCAAGCGCATATTTCAGAGCTTATCGGAGTAGGGATGGATTTAAAAGGAAGAGATATTATTATTGTGGAAGATGTTGTAGACTCTGGAAATTCTCTACATTATACTTTAGAGGCTTTAGCTGATTTAGAAGTGTCAAGTATAAAAGTATGTAGCTTATTACTTAAGCCAGAATGTTTGCAGTATGAGTTTCCTCAGTTGAAATATGTGGGATTTGAAATTGACAAAGAGTTTGTTGTCGGATATGGCCTGGATTATAATGGGTTATGTAGAAACTTACCACATATTTATAAAAATATCCCTTTATAATTTTGAAACAACCTCATTTTTATAGAAGTTTTAGATTGTTGTTACCTTTTAGATTGATTTTTTCATAGCATGCATTTATTATATAGGCTTTTATTATTATTTTTTGGACTATCTTTTGGAAGTTTATCAGTGTATGCCCAGTCAGAAAATAACACTCTTCTTCCCCTGAGGACTTCTGCAGCAGAAATCAATCCTCAAGCAGTAGACTCATTACAACTGGATAGTTTGTTAAAAGTGGCTTTAGCAGAGCGTAATGCATATTTATTTCCGAATCCTGATCGGGAGAATCAATTTTATAAAGGTCGATTAGACTCCCTTATTGTGAAAGATGGAGATTTTATGCGTTGGATAAAATACGTCCAAAAGCTCCATGCAGGAAACGATAAAGTACATGATATAGGAAGGCTAAAAATCCATCGACAGAATTGGGTTCTATACAGCATCTTTGTCTTACTCTTTGGGATAGGCTTGCTTCGACTTTTCTTCCCTGGAGATTTACAATTGATATTTCAAGCCTATTATAACGACCGCATGATACAGCAGGTCAGTAAGGAAGATAATATTTTAACTTCTTGGCCATTTATCTTTTTGTATGTTATTTTTAGCTTTATTTTAGGCTTATTTATCTGTTTATTTTTCGGATATATCAGGAATGAGCTACAATATTTAAATTTTCAATTATACTTGAAAGTTTCTTTAGCTGTAGGATTTTTATTTGCCTTAAAGATAGGATTTCTTCGTTTTATAGCATTTGTCTTCGAAATTCAGAAATTCGTGCGCGAATATGTTACCATCCTATATTTAGTCTATTTTAATTCTCTGTTAATATTAGTCCCTGCATTACTGACGATTGCTTTTGTCTCTGTGCAGCAGAGTTACTATATCTACTATTTAGCCATTATTTTAATGTGTTTACTATTCCTGTTTAGGTTTTTTAAGGCAGCAATTAATCTTTTTGGTCATTACAAATTTTCAATATTTTATTTAATTCTGTATCTTTGCTGTCTCGAAATCGCACCAATTTTGATTTTAGTACGATTACTAAGTTAATAAAATAACAATATGCAAACTTCCGACGTAGAAAGAGCAAAAAAAGTAAAAAGTATTCTAGTTACTTTACCTAGACCTGAGAATGATAAATCACCGTACTTTGCATTAGCACAGAAGTATAATTTAAAATTAGATTTTCGTGGATTCATCCATGTGGAAGGTGTTCCTGCCCGGGATGTTCGTAAGGATAAATTAAACTTGGCTGACTTTACAGCTGTTATCTTTACCTCCAGAAATGCGGTAGATCATTTCTTTAGAATCTGTGAAGAAATGCGTTTTGAAGTTTCTGCAGACATGAAATATTTCTGTATTTCAGAGACGATTGCGTTATATCTTCAGAAATATATTCAATATCGTAAGCGTAAAATATTTTTCGGAAAACAAACAGCGAAAGATTTAGAAGAAATTTTAAAGAAACATAGTAAAGAAAACTTTATTTATCCATGTTCTGATGTGGCGAATGAAGAGGCTCAAAACTGGTTACTGGAGAATGGATATAACTTTACTCCTGCTGTACTTTTCCGTACCGTAGTATCTGATCTATCAGACTTAGCAGAGGTATTTTATGATATCATTGTATTCTTCTCTCCATCTTCCGTACAGTCACTGTATGAAAACTTCCCTGAATTTAAACAGAATAATACCCGTATTGCCGCTTTTGGTTCTACAACCCAACAAGCATTATTAGATCACGGATTAATTTTAGATATTCCTGCTCCAACACCGAAAGCTCCTAGTATGACTATGGCTGTTGAAGAATATATTAAAACGGTGAATAAATAGTATAGCTGTAAACTGACAATTTATAAAAAAAATAGAAGCTCAGTGTGGATGTTTTTTCATATCTGAAGAAATAAAAGAACGGTTCTAAATTTTAAAAAAAACGACTTTTTCTATTAGAAAAAGTCGTTTTTTTTAAAACTTTAATATTAGTTATTTGTCAATAAGTAATTATATTA
>DAIQRP010000025.1:0-21929 GCA_036786125.1 Sphingobacterium sp. | reverse complement strand
AGCGTATTAAAAGGAACCTAAATATATTTTTTTATAGATTAAATGATGCTTTTTAAAATTATCATTGTATTTTTACCATAAAAAGTGGTTGTGCATGTTTTTGTTACATTCCTTTTATCAATTATTTGTTTTATTGTTAAGAAATGAATTATAATCTCAATACCTCAATTGCCTTCATCTGCCTACTTATAATCTCATTAACAAGTTGTAAAGGGCCGGGAACGACGGGAGAATTAGTGGGGACGCGCTTAGATCGATTAAAGAGTAATAAAACTCCTTATGGAATGGTATTTATTCCAGGAGGAACTTTTATTATGGGGCAATCTGATGAAGATATTACTTTTGCCCAAACTTCTCAGAACAGACAAGTAACTATTGCTCCATTTTATATGGATGATACGGAAATATCAAATAGTGAATATAGACAGTTTGTCAACTGGGTTCGAGATTCCATTTTAATTACAAATTATTTAGGAGATGATTCTTATTTTATTCAATCCGCTAATGGGGAAGATCGCCATATCGATTGGAAAAAAGTAAATAGTAAAGGTAAAAATTCCCTATGGTCTTCTAACTCTGACGATAAAAAACAAAAATTATCTAGCATGTTCTACCAAGGGGAAGACCGAATTTTTGGTAAAAATGAGCTAGATGTCCGTATTTTGCGGTACCATTATGAATGGTTTGACCTACGCGCAGCAACCGCTGCAAAAAATGATAGAACAAAATCTCGTTCAGATTTCATTATGAGAGATACGATTTTAGTATATCCAGATACTACGGTATGGATGTCTGATTTCAGTTATGCTCAGAATGAACCTATGGTAGAGGGATATTTTTCTCATCCATCTTTCGATGAATATCCTGTTGTAGGGGTTTCATGGAAACAAGCACAAGCGTTTAATACGTGGAGAACTCGTTTATATAATAATTTTGCTGACGGAAATAGACAGGCCGCTCGATTACCTTATCAATTGCCTTCAGAGGCAGAATGGGAATATGCTGCTCGTGGAGGTAAAGTCGGTATGCAATATCCTTGGGGAGGGCCTTCTGCACGTAATGCAAGAGGTTGCTTAATGGCTAACTTTAAACCCGGTAGAGGAAATTATATTGATGATGGAGCCGCTTATACGGCACCGGTATATTCGTATTTTCCAAATGATTTTGGATTGTATAATATGGCAGGAAATGTGGCTGAATGGACTCAGTCGAGTTATAATGAGTCAGCCTATGCATTTGTACATGATATGAATCCTACCTATACGTACAATGCAAAAAATGATGACCATGAGGCTATGAAACGTAAAGTTATTCGTGGCGGTTCATGGAAAGATGTGGGTTACTTCTTACAGAACTCCACCAGACAATATGAGAATCAAGATTCATCTAAATCATATATAGGATTTAGATCTGTTACCAGATATACTGGAGTTACTAATTAATCTAAAAAAAATTAAAAGATATTATTATTATGGCTAAAAAAAGCAAATTTGGTTTTGGTATAAATACATTAATTAACTGGGGAGCTACAGTAGTTATCATCGGCTTAATGTTTAAAATATTACATTTTAAAGGTGGCGAATGGATGATTGGTATCGGTTTGGCAGTAGAGGCCTTTTTATTCTTTATCATGGGATTTTTAGCATCCGAAAAAGAAGTAGACTGGACCCGTGTATATCCCGAATTAGATGAAGACTTTAATGGTGAATTGCCCAAAGCAACAAATCGTGTTGTAGCAGCTCCAGCAGCTGTCTCTCCAGCTTCTATTGGAACGACTGCAGCATTGGATAAAATGTTAGCAGATGCTAAAATCGATCCAGAATTAATTGGAAAGCTAGGCGATGGTTTACGGACATTTGGGGATAAAGTAGCGACGATTTCAACTGTTGCAGATACCGCAAATGCCACGAATCAATTTGCCTCCAAATTAAATAATGCATCCGCAGGAGCAGAGAAATTATCTGTTGTTTTTAACCAAGCAGCAACAGATCTTCAAGCTTTCAATGATTCTGCAGCAGATATGCAGCAATTTAAAGAGCAGGTGAATACTTTTAATAAAAACTTAACTTCATTAAACGCTATTTACGGAAATATGCTTTCTGCAATGGGCAATAATAGAGGTTAACTGACTCCATTGGATAATATTAATTTTGATTTAGAAAATGGCAGGACATAAAGAAACTCCAAGACAGAAGATGATTGGAATCTTATATTTAGTGTTACTTGGTTTAGTCGCATTAAATGTTTCAGATTCCATACTTGATGCATTTAAAAATTTAGCTACAAGTTTAAGTACGTCTACAGAAAATACACAGACAGGTATCAATACCATGTTTACCTCTTTTAGAGAAACGAAGTTAAAAGAGAATCCAGAACGTGCAAGACCTATCTTAGAGAAAGCTGAGCAAGCACAGAAATTAGTGACGAACTTAAGCTCTTATGTAGATGAGTTAAAGGCCTTATTAAGTAATGCTGGAGGTGGCGAAGATGAAGATACAGGTGATTTAAAATTTAGAAATAGTACGGATATTTCTGCACGTCTGATGATTAGTGAAGGACGGGCGAAAGAGTTAAGAGCTAAAATTGAATCTACAAAAATAGCCTTAGAAAAGCTGACAGATGGAAAAGCGAACTTTTCTTTATCTGCAGAGGACCCTATAGCTCGAGCAGGAATTAAAAAAACTTGGGAAGAAGCGAATTTCGGCGATGGAATTCCTTTGACAGCAGCAATTACCGCTTTAGAAAAAGTTAAAGCAGATGCTAAAAATGCAGAATCCGCGTCGGTGAAGCATATTTTAGGAGCGATGGATCAGGCCGTGGTTAATTTGGATCAGTTTGCAGCAGTAGCTGTGGCACCGACTTCCTATTTAATTCAAGGGCAGCCTTATACCGCTAAGGTATTTTTAACGGCTTATGATTCTCAATCTTCACCACAGATTTCCGTAGGAGGATCTGCATTACCTGTACGGGATGGACAGGCTACATATACCGTTAATACTTCTTCAGAAGGTGTGTTTAACTGGGTGGGTACAATCCGGGTTAAACAGACAGATGGTTCGGTCAAAGAATATCGTACAGAACCTCAAACGTATCAGGTAGCTCGCCCTTCGGCCGTAGTTTCTCCAGATGCGATGAATGTCCTTTATATTGGGGTACCGAATCCAATTTCAGTTTCAGCACCCGGCATTCCAAAAGAAAATATTAATGTAAAAGGAGAAGGAGTAAGTATCTCTGGATCGAATGGAAAATATACAGCTACAGTAACAAATCCGGGAACGGCTAAAATCAATGTATCAGCTAAAGTAGGTGATAAGGTAATGGATTTAGGTTCTTCGAATTTCCGTGTGAAACGTATTCCTAGACCTACAGCAAAAGTTGGAGGTAAGACTGGAGGACGTATTTCTGCCGCTCAGTTAAAAGGGCAAACTGTAGTTTCTGCCACACTTGACAATTTTGAATTTGATGCTAAATTCCGTGTGACGAAGTTTAATATGTATATCTTGAAACCTCGTGTAGATCCTATCGGGCCATTTCAAGCCTCAGGTGCTTCCTTTACAAGCCAAATGCAAAATGGCTTAAGCAGCATAGGTCCAGGTTCTATTGTTTCTTTTTATGATATTGTAGGAGTAGGTCCTGATGGAGTTTCTCAAAATTTAGATCCTATTTCTTTTCAAGTAGGAAACTAATTTGATAGTAATTATGAAAAAATTAAGTTCATTTCTTATCCTATCCTTGTTGGCATTATCCGTTTCTGCGCAACAGGAGAACTTGTCAAATAGTACAAAACCCATTCAATTGAGCGAACCGCCAATGGATGGTTATGTATTAAAGACAGATATTGAGAATAGAAAAGTAGTGCCTTATGCCAATATCCGTCAGACAGATATTGCATATAGTAAAAGAGTCTGGAGAGAGCTTGATCTTCGCGAGAAGATGAATGCAAATTTTGGTTCTCCAAAATCTAGGCTTATCGATATTATTATCGATGCGGTTATGGCAGGAGAGTTAACAGCATACGATCCTACTCCTTCTAAGGATGATCCTAATGGAGATAGCTTTAAAACTATTCTTCCAATTAATCAAGTTATGGCTCGCTTTGGAGGAGATTCCGTTTTAGTAGAAAAATTTGATGAGAATGGAGATGTGATATCTTCAGGCTATGAAGCTCGGGTATTTTCTGGTGAAGATGTCTTGAAGTTTCGGATTAAGGAAGATTGGATTTTTGATAAGCAACGTTCTGTATTCGAGCCTCGAATTGTAGGAATTGCGCCGTTAATTACACCCCGCATTCCAGGTTTAGAATCTGCTGGATTTCCTAACCCTAGTTCTGGAAATGCAGATATCGATCCTTTTGATCCTTTTGCTGTACGTGATGATGCAGATAATGCTGTTCCACAGCAAATGCCAAACTCCGCTGTGGCGGATCCATTTGCCGGACAGGCGGACCCCGTTCCTGCTTTTTGGATTTACTTTCCAGAAGCTAGACATATTTTTGTCAATAAGGAAGTAGCTTCTCGTCATAATGACGCTACAGGTTTAAGTTACGATGATATTTTTATCCGTAGGATGTTTTCCTCATATATAGTTAAACAATCTAATCCCGAGGATTTACGTATTAAAGATTATATGCAAGATGGCTTAGAGCGACTATATGAATCTGAACGTATTAAAAAGTCCTTAATGGACTACGAACAGGATTTATGGTCGTATTAATTACAGCGATGTAACTGAAGTCATTTTAAGAGACTTAAATTTCTACTAAATTGTCAATTGAAAATTAAATTCAATGGAAGGCATATTTTTTATACGCTTTTCCAGACTTTTAGTAGAAATTTTTTTTTTATGTTTGTATGAAAGGCTATTAATTTTAATAAATTAAGTTGTGCAATTAAATAAAGTAGATATCATCTCTGGAATAAGTTCAAATGACTTTTTAAAGAAATATATGAATCCTGGGATTCCTGTAATTCTAAAGGATTTTGTGAAGCCTGAAAGTCCGGCTTGGAAAAAATGGACTTATGACTATTTCAAGGAAATAGCCGGAGATAATCAAGTATCCGTTTATGGTGGCGAAGAAAGCTCTATGGATCGTGCCGCAAGTGCACCCGTTGCCAAGATGAGTTTTAGTGAATATTTAGATTTAATTGAACGAGGTCCTACAGAATCTAGACTTTTCCTGTTTGACTTGATGAAGTTAAAACCGGAACTCAAAAAGGATGTCATATATAATGATGTAACCGGAGGCAAAGTGCTGCAGTGGTTACCCTATTTATTCTTTGGCGGAGAAGGTTCAAGCACCAGAAACCATTATGATATTGATATGTCCCATGTCTTTATCACCCAATATAAAGGGATTAAGAAAATTTGGCTTTTCCCTTTAGAACAGTCCGCTTTAATGTACCGGCTACCTTATAACTTCCATAGTATTGCGAATTTAAAAAATAGCTCTGAAGCGGAATATCCTGCATTAAAGTATTTAAATGGCTATGAAGCAAGTATTCAGCCTGGGGAAACTTTATATATGCCTGCCGGATGGTGGCATTTTATACAGTATGAAACAGAAGGATTCTCGGTTTCTGTACGCGCTCTTCCATTTAAAACGATTGATAAGCTTAGAGGATTTAGAAATCTAGTCATTACTCGAAACTTCGATAATACCATGCGTAAGATTTTTAAAGATAGATGGTTTAATTATAAGATTTCTGTTGCTAAGCAACGTGCTAATAATGCAATTAAAAAGTATAAATAAAAAAATGCGGCTTATGCCGCATTTTTTATTTATACATTAACTCCTGATAGGGAGAGTAGATATAGTTTTTAGGATTTTCGGTTTTATAGAAATCAATTTGCGGATTAAATAACTCCGCAAGCGTCTGCGCTAGAGCCTGTTCAAAAAGACTCTTTTCTTCAGCTAAGAAGTCTCCTTTTAATAACAAACTCGTTAACTTTTCCTTTCCACTAGCATCTATTACTTTACGGGAGGTATTAAAATAGACCGTTTGTCGAGGATCTCTCATTTTTCGAACCGCATATAAATTGGGCTCTACAAATTTCTTATGGCTGTCTTGCTCATAGACATAGGTGTAAAATAAGGTCTGTATAAGTGCCTTATTTAATTTCTTTCCATGGCTATCAAAAGCTTCCGCTATACTTGCATATCGGAGATCATCCCCCCCCGTTTTATAGTCCACAATTCGAGTGACCTGATCTGCGGTAATATCCACCCTGTCGATAGTTCCTTGAAGCATGATTTTCAGTCGCTGCCCATCTGCGGATTCAAATTCAAAAGGTACGGTAAGTTTCTGTTCCATCTGAATAATCTGAAATGGGGAGGTCTGCTCATCATAATCTAAAATAATATCAATATACTCTTGTATAATTGCAATCACGACCTGATGTATTCCCTTAAATACCAAAGCCGCATTTTCATTTTTATAGATCTCTTGTTGAAAGCAACTGCGGATTAAGGATGGAATTTCCTTTCTGCTCTCTTGAATTCGAGTTTTAGTAATAAAGGGAGATACGGCTTTTAACTGGCTATAATAAAGCTCCATAACGGCATGTAATATAGTTCCTAGACTGTTGGCCTCAATATTCTCGGTCAGTTCTTCAGGCTCCTTAATTCCGGCTACATAGCGATAGAAGAAATCAATGGGATTTGAAATATATAAGGTAAGTGCAGAGGCCGATAAAGACCTCTTTCCATTTAGGAATTGATTTAATTCCTGCATAATCTCCTTCGTCTTTGGAATAGCGATATCTATTTTCTCCTCCACTTCAATCTGCAGGTCTTGCTCAAAGTAATTGAATTGAAATCCACTTTCATATTCCAACTGTTTCAGGAAGCGACTCGGCTCTCCGCTATTTGTTTCATCCGTTAGGCTATTATAGACTAAAGAGACTTTTTCAGCCCGTTGTACCAACCTATAGAACATATAGGCGGAGATCGCATCTAGATTCTCTAAGACAGGTAAGCCATATACTCGGCGTAAGCTATCCGGAATAAAGGTGTTTCCTAGATGAGTTTTTGGAATAATTCCATCATTTAGGCCAAGGATAACTACATGTTCAAAATTTAAATTACGTGTTTCTAATAGTCCCATCACCTGAATTCCAAAGAGGGGATCTCCAGAAAGGGGTACTGAAATTCCTTGAAGCGCTTTTTGAATGAGTGAAATAATAAATTTGGGAATTAATCTTTCATAGGTTAATTCTAAACTAGCCTGAGCTAATGTATCATATAAGCGATTGAGTTCCTGAATGGTTTTTATAAATAAGTCAGCATCTATTTTCTTCAATTGCTTAGCCTGAAGCTGCCTTTTTAGCACAGCTTCCAACATAGCTTTTAGTGCTTTAATCAAATCTAAAGGCTGTTCTGAGGGCTTGAAAAAATGGGCAAATATACCGCCCTGACGGATTAATCGTTCCGTGGGCACAAGAAGGAGTTTTTCCTCGATAAATTTAGCCAGAATCTCCGCTCTCTTACGTTCGGAGATGCCAATAAGTGGATGCGTTAAAAAATGCTCAACAAATTTAAACGGAACAGCTTGAGGAGCGTTTTTTTCTAAGCCGGAGAGATAGGCCTGTGTCGTTAACCAAAGATCTGCCAAGCCAAATAAGGTCGAAGAGATATAGGAAATACCCATCGTCACATTGATATTTACATGCAGTTGATCCTGATCATTTGGAATGGTCTGCAGGGTAGGTAATAATAGGGTTTCATCGGCTAAGACAATAACGGTCTTACTATCGTTCTGCGCGTTATTGGCCTCTTGGTATTCGCTGTCTAAAATATTATTTAATATTTTAGCTTGTGCATTATGACCTTCTACCTTATATACATCCACGCTACGTGGCGTATCCATGCTCGTACGCTGGTTATCTAATGCATTTATTAAGCCAAATAGATCGATATTCTTTCTTAAGAATAAACCCGCTTCCTGTAAAGGGTCCTGTAGATAGTAGGAGTCTGTATCAAAATAAAAGCGGGTTTTATTTTGCTCCTGCCAGCGTTTAAACGTTTGCGCTTCAGCTCTACTTAAGGCGTTAAAACCGACAAAAATTAATTTTCCTTTTTTAAATTCGGCAATAAAGTCCATCTGATCGGCTCTGCCTTCGGCTAATTTTCTAGAGGCTTGAGCTTGGGTAATTAATCCTTTTTTTTGAAGCTCTTGATGAAATAAATGATACAAACGTGGCATCCTACGCCACATTTTTATAAAATTCTCTTGTTGCTTTTTATGTTTGCCTTCGGAATAGGAAGTCCAAAACTGCATTAAAAAGGCATGCTGTTCGGTCGAAAGATAATCGAACTGCTGTTCGATTAATGCGATATCTTCGAGCTCTTTAAATAATTTTTCCGGATCGACTAAGTCATAATCTATCTGAGCGAAATCACTAAGGATAATCTTGGCTATAGGAAAGAATTTCGACATATCGATATATCCGAGATGTTCCTGAGCGAGGAGATCGTTATATAATTTATGCAGGCAGAAAAACTGTGCATAGAAATCGGCAATTTTTAAGTCGGTAGATTTCGCAAAAAATTCCTGGATTGTAAAAAAGTTCGGCGACCAGAAAGCCTTATTTTTCTGTGCAGCTAAATATTTTTGAAGATAAGCTGCCGGTCTTTTATTATTAAATATAATGGCACATTCCTGTAGATCATCGGCCATAGAGGCTTGCAGATCTTCGGCCACTTCTTCTAAAAATGATTTCATAAGTTAAACAATTTGTAAAGTTTTGCTAATCGCATAAAATAAATAACCCTTTACATTTTTATAGCCCATATCAGCACAGAGTTCTTTATAAAGCTGAACCTGATCGATATGTTCTTGATAGGCTTGGAGGGTGAATTTATAATCAAGGATAATTAATTCATCGGCACAGAGTAGTATCTTATCTGGACGATGTTGCTTTCCTTGACTATCTATAATTCCTTTTTCTTCCAAAGTCTGTTCTGCTTTAGCAAATAACTCTTGAAGTCCTTCGTGATTTAACACATGTTGGGATTCGGTAATAAACTTCTCAACTTCCTCAGCGAGGATAATTCCTTGAATATTTAATTCCTGAACATAATCCGGAATGGCAGCTTGATTTTTTACTTTAGCTAAAATATCATGGAGAATACTTCCTGTACGGCCTGCTTGTTCTACATTGAGCAGGTGATTGATATTCTTTTCCTCCAAGGGATTAAATATTTCAGAAATCCGTGTGGAGGTTGGATAGCTTGATAATGCAATCCTATTTTTGGCCTTAGGCTTCGAGACTTTATAGATATAAGCTTCTTGGGAAAATAGATTCTCCGCGTCAAATTTATCCGCATAGACTGTATTGATAAAATCTCCAATATTCGCAGTAGACTTACTCGTTTCTGCCTTTTCTTTGGTGCCGATATAAATATAATCCTTAGCCCTTGTGGTCGCTACATATAACATATTTAAACCATCTACATGGCTATATAATTCTTCTTCAAAATAGTAGGGAGCAATACTGGATTTCGCGAGTTCTTTTGAATATTTCAATGGAATACTGCCTAAAATAGCATAGGGCGTATCTTTAGCGGGCACCCAGAAAGTGCTTGCTGACTTTCCGCTAAGTTCAAAAGCGCAGAAAGGGATCATAACTGCTCGAAAAGCTAGACCTTTTGATTTATGTATAGTTAGGATCTGAACGGCATTTGCGCCATCAGGAGAGGGTAGAGTTTTGCGTAAGCCATCTTCCATCCACCAATTTAAAAAGGATAATATCCCTCGCTCCCCCTGTCTGCTGGCATTGCCTACAATATCTCTAAAGGCTAGCAGGTAGGGCAGATAAGCGGGTTTTTCTGCGAGGCCAAAACTGCGAATGATATGTTCTACAAGCTCCGCTAAAGGTAATAACATCCATTGATCCGCCTGTTCTATAAAATCTGTAGGGAGTACCTCTCTTAAATCGGAAAGGGAGCGTCGAGCTAAGTGCAAATACGCATTGGGATCTACTTCTTTACCTTGAATACGGTCATATAGGGCGATACAATTCGCTTTATATAGACTACTATTTTCCTGATATCCCACTAAAAGCTGTAGGCAGTTGATAATCAAATTGACAGCCGCATTGGAAGAGATTAATAGGGCATCTCCAGAAACTACAGGTATTTGAACCTCCATTAATCGTTTTACGACTTCTAGAGCTTCACTATTGGTACGTACCAGTACGCAGATATCTGGATAGGAATACTGATGTTCCTGAGTAAGCTGTTGAATTTCGGCAATCATAAAATCCAGAGAAGCCTCGGAAAATGTTTGCTCTTGAAGATCTTCCTTACTAAACTTTTTAATTTTTAAGCTGCCTCCTGCCTTCGTATAGGGGGTAATTTCTTGGGCTGCTCCTTGGTAGATTTCAGGAATTATTTTATGATATCCATGAATAGCCCACCAGGTTAATAATTCCTCTTGCTCAGTTTCTGAAATGGATATATTCAGTTGTTCCTGAATCATTTCAGGAAGTATTTCATAGAGTTGATTATTAAAATCTATAATAGCTGTGGTACTTCGATAATTTTCCGTTAGATTTTGATCTACTATATTTTCAGGGCCTAAATCTATTTTGGCTTGTTTTTCCAAAATATTCCAATCCCCATTTCTCCATCTATAGATAGACTGTTTGGTATCTCCTACAATAAGGTGATCGATATAGTCTTCTGAGGGTTCAGCAATCGCGTTTTGTACGAGGGCTTTAAAACTATCCCATTGCGCCACAGAGGTATCTTGAAACTCATCAAACAGGAAGTTTTTATATCTATTACCTATTTTTTCCCAGATAAAAGAAGGGTTATCTCCAGCATCATCGGTAATTCCAGAGAGTAGATTCTGCGCATCGGAGATTAATAAGTTCCCAGATTCCTCCCGATATGCTTTTAGCAGAACGGTCATTTCCTGCATTAATCGGAGGTAATAGACATTTTTATTAAATTGAATACCTAAGATATAATTCGAGAGTCCTTGCTGATAGAAGGTATAGCAGGCTTTTATCAGCTCATTCATTTCGAATGTGGCGGTAGATTCAAAACCTTTTTGATACCAGTCTTCCGTTTGGTCGATTAATTTCTCTAGGCGTTGTATATCTTTAAATTCCTTATTTTTAATCTTCTGTAGGATTAATAGAGGGCTTCTACTTTTGCCTTTAAGCTGATCTGTCGTAATGCCAGCTTGAAGCATAAGCGCTAATACTTGCTCGGCATAGGTCACGAGTTGTTGTTCGAATTGGGTAATGGCTAATTTTGTTTCCTTCGCCAGTTTTTGGAAAGTCTGATCGACTTTATCTAGGCCTATAGCGGTTAGAGCTTGCTCAAAATCAGCAAATCTTTCTTTAAATATTTCTGATGTCAGATCGAGGAGTTCGGATTTATAGTTCCAACTTTTATTGGCATCGATACGTTCCTTGGCCAGGCGAATAATCCAGTTTACTAATGCCGGATTACTGTCTAAGGCTAACTCTAAGCGCTCTACCAAGTTATTTTTCACCTTGTCAATATTCATCTCCAGTGCATAAGAGGAATCTAAGCCTAACTCAAAAGAAAAACTTCGGATCACTTTCTGCACAAAGCCATCTATGGTACTAACGGAAAATCGGCTATAGTCATGGATAATCCTTCTATAGATACGATCTGCACGTTTCTGAAAATGCGCTGGGCTGTATTGTGGGAAACTGGCAAGTAGAATACTTCGATAACTTTCAATTTCAGCTGAGTTATCCTGTTGTGCAATTCCACGGAGGACATCCAAGATACGTGTCTTCATCTCTTCAGTCGCTTTATTCGTAAAGGTAACAGCTAGTATTTCACGATATTTATAGTCTTCACTAAATAATAATGTTAAATAATGGATGGCAAGACTAAAGGTCTTTCCCGATCCTGCAGAAGCTTTTAATATCTTAAGTGGGGAGGGTTGAATCATAAACCAAATCAAATCAAATTCCATTTGAAGATACAGATTTTAGATGGATTCTGTAAACTATAGCTGTATTTTGAATTAACTGCCTGATAGCTATAGGGGAATGAAAATATTTTTTTATAAAATGTATTTTATTAAGTATCTTTGCGTCCCGCGCAGCATGTAGCTCCGCGGGGTATGTTGAATACATAAATTATATAAAAACATGGCAACTAAAATCAGATTGCAAAGACAAGGTAAAAAGTCTAGACCTTTTTACCACGTAGTAGTAGCAGATGCACGTGCTCCACGTGATGGTAAATTCATTGAGCGTTTAGGTTCTTACAACCCAAACACAAATCCTGCAACAGTAGTTATCAACTTTGATAAAGCTTTTGAGTGGATTAACAATGGTGCACAACCAACTGACACTGTACGTACAATTTTGTCTGAAAAAGGTGTTTTCTACAAAAAACACTTACAAGGTGGTGTGAAAAAAGGTGCTTTTGATCAAGCTACTGCTGACGCTCGTTTTGCAGAGTGGACTCAAGCTAAAGAAGCTCAGGTTTCTGGCGCTAAAGAAAACTTAGCATCTTCTAAAGCTGAAGCTAAAAAAGCTGCTTTAGCTGCTGAAGCTAAGAAAAAAGCTGAAAAAGCTGCTGCTATCGCTGCTAAAAATGCACCAGTAGCTGAAGAAACTGCTGAAGAAACTGAAGCACCAGCATCAGAAGAAACAGAAGGATAATTTCTTATCTATCAACACAGAAAGCCGATCCAACTAGTTATACTATAAGGAACGGCTTTTTTTTTGGACATTGCAGGAAACAAACATAGAATGACAATAGAAGAGAGCTTTTATATTGGCTATATCAGTAAAACCCGTGGTTTAAAAGGAGAGCTACAATTATTTTTTGAATTTGAAGATTACAGGGATCTCGATATAGACGTCCTTTTTATTGAAATCAATAAAAAACTCGTGCCTTATTTTGTAGAGCAGATTAAGCTACATCAAAATAGTACGGGATATCTCCTGTTGGAAGATGTAGATCATATTGATTTAGCGCAGGCTCTGGTACGTAAGCACGTGTACTTACCGTTAACGAAGATGCCTGAGCGCGATCCTGAAGATTTTAGATTAACGGATTTAAAAGGATATTTAGTGATCGATGAGGAAGAAGGAGAGCTGGGACTCATAACTGATGTTCAGGAATTCCCTCAACAGACCATGGCCGTAGTCGATTTTGATGGTAAAGAGTTAATGTTCCCTTTAAATGACGACTTTATGTTATTTATAGATGTGGAAGAACAGGTTCTAGAGGTACAGTTACCTGAAGGATTAATCGATCTATATGATGCAGATTAAATAAGTTTATTCCTCTCTTAAAAAAAAGCTGAATGGTTATCTCTAACTATTCAGCTTTTTTATTTCTATAATTTATATTTGGTAATATAAATTTGAATTTCGATATTAGAGCAGCTTATAGAGAAAGGTAGAGGGAATAGACCCTGTGAAGCCTTAGCAACCTGTATATTCAAGGTGCTAAATTCTACCCAGTTACTGGGGGAGATAAGTGAGACCAAAAGGTGAAACCTGCCATTCTCTATACGCACGTCAATACTAATCAACTCTAATTAAGCGTATAGCATAAAATCTGATGAAAATAATCGATCATATCCATAATGCTCAAGGGAAAACGTTGTTCTCTTTTGAATTATTACCTCCAGCTAAAGGGCAAGGAATTCAAAGTATATTTAAAACGATGGATGCACTTATGGAATTTAAACCTCCATTTATTGATGTAACCTATCACCGAGAGGATTATATGTATAAGCAGCATGTGAGTGGATTACTCGAACGTGTAGCTTACCGTAAGCGCCCGGGAACGGTAGCGATCTGTGCGGCAATTATGAGTAAATATAAGGTGGATGCCGTACCTCATTTAATCTGTGGAGGTTTCACCAAGGAGGAGACCGAAAATGCCTTAATAGATTTAAATTTCTTAGGTATTGATAATGTTTTAGTCCTGCGTGGGGATGCGCGCAAGGGGGATGCGGATTTTATTCCTACAGAAGGAGGACATGCCTATGCTACGGATTTATTGCAGCAGGTCGTGGATATGAATACAGGACAATATCTGCATGAAGATATCGGTTCCTCAGAAAAGACAGATTTCTGTATTGGTGTTGCAGGATCTCCAGAGAAACATTTTGAATCACCTAATTTCAATACCGACTTTAAATACTTAAAGAAAAAAGTGGAAATGGGCGCAGAATTTATTGTAACTCAAATGTTTTTTAATGTAGAAAAATATAAGGAGTTTGTTCAGAAATGTAGAGATAATGATATTCATGTGCCTATTATTCCAGGCTTAAAACCAATTACAGCGAAAAAACAATTAGTTAGCTTGCCTAAAATCTTCCATCTAGATATTCCAGAGGAATTGTCAGATGCCATTACCGCCTGTAAGAATAATGCGGATGTACGGCAGGTAGGGCAGGAATGGTTAGTCAATCAATGTAAAGAACTCATTAAGATAGGAGCGCCAGTTTTACATTTTTATACCATGTCAAATCCTGGGCCGACTAAAAGTATAGTCGAGAAGTTATTTTAAGGGCTATAGATAAAAAAAGACAGCTATATGCTGTCTTTTTTTTATGGGAATATTTATTTTTTAATCTCCTTCGCCCAAGAGTCTTTTAAAGTTACCGTTCTATTAAATACTAAGTGATCCGGAGTTGATTTAGTATCTAAAGTAAAGTAGCCTTTACGGATAAATTGGTATCCTTTTCCAGGCTCCGCTTGTAATAAATCAGGCTCGACAAAGGCTTTTTCAATAATTTCTAAACTATCAGGATTAATAGATTCTTTAAAGTTCTCCGCTAAAGCCGGATTCTCATCATTAAATAATCTATCGTATAGACGAATTTCTACTTCTTTAGCATGTGGTACAGAAACCCAATGAATGGTCCCTTTAACTTTTAAGCCGGAAGTATCTTCTCCAGATTTAGAGTTCGGAAGGTAAGTACAATGAATTTCAGTAACTTTTCCATTTTCGTCTTTCACAAAATCTTGACATTCGATGATATAAGCATGTTTTAAACGCACCGTTAAACCGGGTCCTAAACGGAAGAATTTCTTTGGAGGATTTTCCATAAAGTCTTCCCGTTCAATCCAGATTTCTTTAGTAAAAGGAATTTGACGTGAACCTTCACCACCTTCTACCTCAGGATTATTTTCCCCAATTAATTGCTCTACTTGTCCATCAGGATAGTTGGTAATAATTAATTTTACGGGATCTAAAACAGCCATTCTACGCCATGCAGTTTTATTTAAATCTTCACGGATACAAAACTCTAATAGACTGACATCAATTAGGTTTTCACGTTTCGCAATACCTATACGTTCGCAGAAATTACGAATACTCGCTGGTGTATATCCACGGCGGCGTAATCCTGAAATCGTAGGCATACGCGGGTCATCCCATCCTTCTACAAATTGATCATTGACTAATTGCAGTAATTTACGCTTACTCATCACCGTATAGGTTAAGTTTAAACGTGCGAATTCATACTGTTTTGAAGGGAAAATAGCTAATTTCTCAATACACCAATCGTATAATGGACGATGAGGTATAAATTCTAAGGTACATACTGAATGTGTAATCTCTTCAATAGAGTCAGACTGTCCATGTGCAAAATCATACATCGGATAGATGCACCAAGCATCTCCAGTACGGTGATGATGCGCATGTTTGATTCGATATAATAAAGGATCACGCATATGCATATTAGGACTCGCTAAGTCTATTTTAGCACGTAATACTTTATCCCCATCTTGGTACTTCCCAGCTCTCATCTCTTGAAATAACTCCAAGTTTTCTGCTATAGAGCGATTCCGATAAGGGGTCGGTACTCCAGGTTCCGTAGGGCTTCCTTTTGCTGCAGCAATTTCTTCTGCCGTGCTATCATCGACATAAGCTAATCCCTGTTGAATCAGCTGAACAGCAAAATCATATAGTTGTTCAAAATAGTCGGAAGTGTACAGCTCATTCGCCCATTCAAATCCCAACCATTTGATATCAGTTTTAATACTTTCTACATACTCCGTATCCTCGGTCACAGGATTGGTATCATCAAAACGTAAGTTCGTCTTTCCGTTATATTTGTTTGCTAAACCAAAATTCAAACAGATTGATTTCGCATGACCAATATGAAGGTAGCCATTTGGCTCAGGAGGAAAACGTGTTAATACACGACCATCATGTTTCCCAGCTTGAATATCGTCTTCGATAATCTCCTCAATAAAATTTAATGATTTCTCTTCGTTAAGCATAGTACAAAGTTAGCTATAAGTTCTAATATATAAATGCTATAGAAAAGAATTTATACCAATAAAAAAGGCGACCCTGAGGTCGCCTTTTGAAACTGCTATTTGTATGCAAATACTTTTCCAAGTGATTCATTATTTGTAAAAGTCGTTTCTAGATCGATCAGCTCTCCGGTACCGATATTAATAACCATCCCGTGAACCGCTAAATCATCTCTATCTTTCCACGCATTCTGCACGATGGAAGTCGTACATAAATTGAATACTTGTTCTTTAACATTTAATTCAATTAAGCGATTTACTTTATCTTGCTCATTATCAATAGCGTCGATTTCAGCAGCATGTAAGCGGTATACATCTTTAATATGACATAACCAGTTATCAATTACGCCGAATTGATTTCTACTTAATGCAGCAGCAACACCTCCACATCCATAGTGACCAGCGATAATCACATGTTTTACTTTTAATACATTGACGGCATAATCAAGAACGCTTAACATATTCATATCTGAATGTACGATTACATTAGCGATATTACGGTGAACGAATACTTCTCCGGCTTTACGACCTGTAATTTCATTTGCAGGAACACGACTATCTGCACATCCAATCCATAAAATTTCTGGTTGCTGTCCTTTCGCTAATTGTTCGAATCTGCCTGAAGTATCATTTTTTACAAATTCTACCCAATTTTTATTTCCTTCTTTAATCTTGTCGAAACCTAATTTTAAATCTTGATTTTCCATTTTTTAAAAACTATTTTTTTTAAAGTGTGCAAGCACGTGGTTAATGATCATAAAATATGATCCAAATGTCGTTAATTATTTGACTGTTACTATTTCTTTTTTAGAAACAATACCTGTGAGTTCAATTTCTTTCCCTTTGCTTAAAGCATTTTTCTCGAAGTCCTTAATCACCTCTATGACATCCTTATCGATAAAGGTACTTTGACTACCATCGATTTCAATTTTATCGATACCTTTTGGCAAGCCATAAAGCACTTGCTGAATAGGCACCTTATTTAAAAATGAAACTTCCTGTGCCAAAGTAATAATCGCTGTATTTTCTCCTTTTACCTCATAGTAAAAAGCATTCTTCATATTGTTTTTTAGGATATAGAAGGTAGCAACTAAAATTCCAATTCCTACACCCATTAATAAATCGGTGAATACAATCGCAACAATGGTAATTAAAAATGGAATAAATTGATCCAAACCTTTACCAAACATTTTTTTGAATAGGGCAGGATTCGCTAACTTATAACCTGTATGTAATAAGATGGCTGCCAAACAGGATAATGGAATTAAGTTAATCACCATAGGGATAGCTAAAACAGCTAAAAGTAACCATACACCATGTAACATCGCCGATTGACGCGTACGACCTCCCGCATTGGCATTCGCCGAGGAACGTACAATTACTGAAGTTAATGGGATACCTCCTAATAGACCCGCTGACATATTACCTACACCTTGTGCGACTAACTCTCTATTCGTTGGAGTGATACGTTTGAAAGGGTCGATTTTATCTACGGCTTCAATACTTAATAGGGTTTCTAAACTCGCAATAATAGCGATAGTGAAAGCTACAATCCAGACTTCTTTATTGAAAATTTGAGTGAAATCCGGGAAGATAAATAAATCTGTAAAAGCAGCAAATGAGGAAACGACAGGGATATTAACGAAATGATCGGTTAATAAAGCTGAACCCGTACCTTGAAATGCATAGCCCAATCCGATCCCTAATCCAACCACAACTAAGGGTGCAGGAATTTTATTTAAACCTTTGATTGAAGGCCAAAATATAAGGATTATCAAGGAGAGCGCACATATCAGTAAAGCCCCATAATTTATCGCTGAAAATACAGAATCGGAAAATGCAGCAATTCCACCTCCATTATCCATCTCAAAAGCATGACTTTCCATAAAGCCAAAGGCTAGAGGTAATTGCTTTAAGATAATGGTAATACCAATGGCGGCAAGCATTCCTAGGATCACCGAAGAAGGGAAGTAGTTTCCTATCATACCTGCTCTGATAATACCTAAGATTAATTGGATAATTCCGGCGATTACTACAGCTAACAAAAAGGTCTCATAAGCGCCTAATTTTTCAATTGCACCTAAGACGATAACTGTTAATCCTGCTGCGGGACCCGATACACTTAATGGAGATTTACTGATACTTGCTACCACTAATCCACCTATAACTCCTGTTAAAATCCCTGCAAATAAGGGAGCTCCAGAAGCCATGGCAATACCTAAACATAATGGTAAAGCCACTAAAAAGACTACAACGGAAGCAGGAGCATCATATTTTAAATCTCTTTTCGATAATTTCAGAAAAGCAGATATTCTATTATTAGACATTGTTTAATTTATTAATTATTATAAAATTGATTTGAAGCTAAGACATGGCATAGCCCTGACATAAGAATTTATGTCTGAAAACGATTTATGAATAATTAACAGTTAGGGGGCGGGGTGGGTACTGAGGGATGAAAGGCTATAATGACTTTCTCATCGAAATCATAATTATGTTTCTTCTCAATAATCTTGAAAATATTTGTGAAATATATTAAATCCGCATTATTATTAAAATACTTCGTTAGGTTATCGTGGTGATCTTCTAATTGCGCATTAGCATTATTGGAATTGTTCTCAATTTCCAACTGTAATACTACTTGAAGTATGGTGTTTTGATCCAAAGAACTCGAAAATATAGGCGTAACTGAAATCATCATCTTTGTAAAAAAGATAATGCTGCAGATAATCGCGGATATAGTTCTTATTCTCTTGTTAAACATAAATGTCGCTGTGTTTTGCGGTATTCGTTTCAAAAATAAAGTTTTCCATGTTAAAATCAAGTTAATTTATGATATTTTTTAGTCTTTTAACGAAAATTTTACATGAAAGCGATAATTAATAATCGGTATGGAAATTGAATATTTTTATTCAAAATATCTTATATTCAACTAATTATTATAAAATTGGAGTTATGGAGAACCAAAAATTATTTATTGAGAAGATAAATCAATCATATGCTCCTAAAGGAGCTTATATCAGATTAGGATCCGGAATTTTAAATGGGGAGATCTGTGCGCAGGCCCAAGTCAATCTGGCGCTGAAGATGATGAATAGACATGGGCTTATTGCCGGAGCGACAGGAACGGGGAAGACCCGAACCCTGCAGTTAATTGCCGAGCAATTGTCGGATGCGAATGTTCCAGTATTTATGCTGGATGTAAAAGGAGATCTTTCAGGGCTCGCGGAAGAAGGCTCCGTAAATCCAGCATTAGTAGAACGCGCAGAGGCGGTAGGTCTCCAATTTGAACCCGCTAGCTTCCCCGTAGAGCTCTTTTCACTTACGGGATATAAAGGTGCGCCTATGCGTATAACGATGAACGATTTTGGCCCCGTTTTATTAGCCCGAATTTTAGATTTAAATGATACTCAAGCGGGTGTATTAGCCGCTTTATTTAAATATGCTGACGATCAGGAACTCCCTTTAATAGATTTCGCAGACCTGAAGAAATTACTTTCTTACCTGGCAGATGGGCCCGGTGCTGCGGAAATTAAAGAAGATTATGGAAAGATTAGCACCTCCAGCTCTGGAGCTATCCTGCGAAAAATTGTAGCCATAGAACAGCAGGGACTTGCAGATATCTTTGGAGAGCGGGAATTTGATATCGATGATTTAATTCAGCATGTCGATGGACGCGGCGTTATCAGCCTCTTAAATATTGCAGATATACAAGATCAACCCGTTTTATTCTCTACCTTTTTATTAAGCCTCCTGGCGCAATTGTTTAAGAAACTTCCGGAAGTGGGCGATTTAGATAAACCTAAATTGGTTTTTTTCTTTGATGAAGCACACCTGCTCTTTAACGGAGCTTCTAAAGCCTTCTTAACTCAAATCGAACAGATTGTCCGGTTGATTCGCTCCAAGGGCGTAGGTGTGTTTTTCTGTACACAGGCAGCCACGGATATCCCAGAGTCGGTATTAGCGCAGTTGGGAAATCGGATACAACATGCCTTAAGAGCATTTACTCCAAATGATGCTGAAGCCCTGCGAAAGACCGTGAAAACCTATCCCAAATCTGATTTTTATGATATCGCTGCTCTGCTTACCGGCTTAGGAACAGGACAAGCTCTGATTACGGTATTAAATGATAAAGGAATTCCTACCGAAGTTGTGGCCACGCATTTAGTGCCGGCAAGAGCTGTGATGGGCCCTGCTTCCGCGGCAAAACAACAGGAGCTTATTCAAAATTCAGAATATACGACAAAATATCAGGAATTGCTCCATCGAAGGTCTGCTTCTGAAATGATTGCAGATCGAATTAAAATTTTTGAAGCAGATCAAGTTCGAGAAGCACAGCAGCAGGAATCTAAAGCCAAACAATCAGGAACAGCCAGTAGAAGTAGACGCATGACACCTTTGGAAACGGCACAGCGTACAGCGACAAATACCCTGGCTCGAGAGGGGGTTAAATTTTTCGGAAAATTAGCAACGGGTTTATTAAATGCGTTCCTGAAAAAGAAGCGATAGTGTATTATTTTTAATATATTTGTCTTTTCTATTTAAAAATCTGGATATCAGTAAGGATATCATTCATACTTAATTTTTACAATGGGTAAACCAACTTTATTAATATTAGCAGCTGGAATGGCTAGCCGTTATGGCTCTTTAAAACAAATTGATGGATTCGGACCTCATGGAGAAACTATTATAGATTTTTCAATTTATGATGCAATAAATGCTGGATTTGGTAAAGTCGTATTTATTATCCGCGAAGAGTTTTTAGATAAAATGCGGGAAGTATTTGATGAAAAACTAAAAGGTAAGATTGAAGTTGATTATGCTTTTCAAGAAGCTGATTTAAAAAAATTCGGAATAGACCGTCATATTGAGCGGGCTAAACCTTGGGGTACAGCACATGCTGTATTAAGTGCACAGGATAAAATTAATGAACCCTTTTGTGTGATTAATGCGGATGATTTCTATGGTAGAGAAGCCTTTGAAAAAATGGCGCAATTTTTAACTTCAGAAGTTTCCGATCAGCAGATGGCATTAGTTGGATTTCAAGTCGATCGGACTTTATCTGATTATGGTTATGTATCTAGAGGCGTATGTGAGGTTTCTGAATCTGGTCATATGACATCGGTAACCGAGCGTACTAAAATTTATTTTAAAGAAATTGATGGAGCTCGTAAGATTGTATATGAGGAGCAAGATGTGGAGACGGAGCTGGATCCATTAAGCCGTGTATCTATGAATTTTTGGGGATTCACTCCAAAAGTATTTGAGGTCGCCGAAAAAATGTTACATACCTTTGTCGCTGAGCATGCAGAAGATCCTAAGTCGGAATTCTTTATTCCTTCAGTAGCTGATTATTTGGTTCAGACTGGAGAAGCAGACTTTAAAGTAATTCCTACTTCGGCCAAATGGTTTGGGGTGACTTATAAAGAAGACAAACCTATTGTTCAAGAATCAATCTCTAAATTAGTAGAAGCTGGTGTATATCCCGAGAAGTTATTTTAATCGGATATCTATAAAATATAAAAACCTACATTGAAAAATGTAGGTTTTTTTTATTTTATAACAACAACTTGCCGTTTTATTTGTAATATGATCATATAAAAATTATATGCTTAAAAAAATGATAAAAATTGCTGCAGGTATCTTGC
>DAIQRP010000221.1:2376-2685 GCA_036786125.1 Sphingobacterium sp. | reverse complement strand
CAAATGGCTCAATATGTAGTTCACCCGCTCCCGCATGCGCATAATAGGAAGCATGTACGCCTTCTTCATGCAACATCTGCTGTATATCGCTAACATATGCCGGCAAATCCTCTGGAGATACGGCACAATCTTCAATAAGATTAACGGGCTGACTATCTCCGGGAAGATTTCGAATAAGCCCCAAACCTGCTTTTCGTACATCCCAAACTAAATTCGTCTGAGGTCCTGTAATATATGGATAGGCATAACCTAGATTTTTGTCTATTAATTCCGCTTTTAGGGCATCTGCTTTTGCTGCTACTTCTGCCG
>DAIQRP010000221.1:0-2310 GCA_036786125.1 Sphingobacterium sp. | reverse complement strand
CAATAAAAAAACGATTATATTGATAGGTGGGATGACCTACGGTAAAGTCCATAATATACTTATCCACCAATTCCGAGGCCTCTGGCTCATGCGCTAAAGCGACCATATTTCCTTGCATACATTCCACCATATCCGAGAAATGCACACATAGTAAACCTAATTCCGGAGCTGGCAGAGGAAGTAATTTTAGCTTCGCTTCGGTTACCACAGCTAATGTTCCCTCCGAGCCGGCCAATAAATTACACATATTAAATGGAAGCTCGGCATTCACCATATAATCCAAAGCATAGCCTGTATTTCTACGTGTAATACTTTTCTTTGGATATCCTTTTTCTATCGCTTCAATATGTGCTGGATTTACCAAAATATCATTTAGCTTGCGGTAGATTTCTCCCTCTCTGTCCTTTTGAATTAATTTTTTAAAGTATTCTTCTTGAGTTAATGCATTAAAAATTACCGTACTTCCATCATCTAACAAGACGGTAGCTTCAATAAGATTCTCGCGTGTATCTCCCCAGACTATAGAGTGTAATCCTGAAGAGTTATTGCCAATCATTCCACCAATCATCGCTCGAGATGCGGTGGAAGTTTCTGGACCAAACATAAATCCAAAAGGCTTTAAATAATTATTTAAGTCATCCCGAATAACTCCCGGTTGTACGCGAACATACATCTCCTCGACATTCACTTCCAAAATTTCGGAAAAATGCTTAGATACATCCATAATAATACCCGAGCTCACAACCTGTCCAGCTAAAGATGTGCCTGCAGTACGCGGAACTAGCGTATATCCATTTTCCCGAGCAAATGATAATAATAACTGTATATCGGCTACTTGTTTTGGAATGGCCACAGCAATAGGTAACTCCTGATATACAGAAGCATCCGTTGAATAGGCTAATCGAATGGTATGGTGTGCTGCAGATTGATCAAAGTATAAATCACCTTGCAGTGCTGCCGCCAGCTGCTCAAATAATTGAATTTCCTTCACTGTCTTTATGTATAGAATAGATAACAAAACTAATGAATTTAAGATTGGTTTAAAACCCTTATTTTAATTGTTTTTACATTATTTATTAAAATAATGCACAATAACGCATGTGAATTAATTTTTTTAATCAAAAAATAGGTCTTAATTTTGTCGCAATATTTAAAATATACAAAACACAGCGAAAATAGCATGCCACATATGAGAAATACGCTACTAAGGTATAGCTTAGGGTCGGATTTAGTCATCTACGTCAGTCGAGTATTTATCGGTTTTCTAATCGGATATTCCATTTACAAGCAATTCCCAGAATATCCCACAGTATGGACAATAATTTCCATTTTCCTGGTTATTTCTCCTGAAGAAAAAGACTCTAGACAATTAGCCATCGACAGAACGAAATCAAACTTTATAGGTTCCGCTATCGGATTGGCAACTTACGTTTTAATTAAATCAGAGTTTTGGATGATGTTAGTGGGTATCTTTACTTCGATCTTTATCTGTCGTATCCTCAATATTTTGGCGGTGGCCCGGACAGCGATTGTTGCCATTGTGATTGTACTGGTGCATGAGCAGGCCTCACATACCTATATTGGCGCTTTAGAACGATTTATCTGTGTCACAACCGGATGTATAATCGGTTTATTAATCACCCTTTCCACGCGTAGAGCGATCTATAAGCTGCGTGTTAAAACAGGGCTTATACAGGCAGATGAACGTAGCGATTAACTCGAATCTTTGGATTAATTTAGATTTTCTGTACTTTTAGAGAAACTAAATCTAAACATGAAATACTTTAAATTAGTCTTATTTTTAATCTGCCAATTCGCGATACAGAATACGGTATGGGGCCAGAATTTGGATTCAGCCTATGTACGTGAGCACTATACCAAATTGGAACAACTGATTCCTATGCGTGATGGAGTCAATCTCTTTACCTCAATCTATATTCCTAAAGATCAGTCCAGCCCATACCCCATTCTTTTAAACCGCACACCTTATACTGTTGCTCCCTATGGAGCCGCGTACAAACCATCTTTAGGGAGCTTCCCTGCACAGATGCGCGCAGGTTATATTTTTGTCTATCAGGATGTTCGTGGAAAATGGATGTCGGAAGGTGAATTTGAAGATATTCGCCCGATGCGCAGTCCGACGAATAGACAGCAGATTGATGAAAGTACAGATACCTATGATACCATCGATTGGTTATTGAAAAATATTAAGAATAATAATGGTAAAGTTGGGATGTATGGTATATCCTATCCCGGTTTCTATGCATCTGCAGCTTTAGTGCAGGCGCATCCAGCATTGAAAGCCGTATC
>DAIQRP010000220.1:2280-2718 GCA_036786125.1 Sphingobacterium sp. | reverse complement strand
AAGCCGATAAATGTATATAATACTTTCTTATCTAAATGTAGAATTTGATCCTTTCTATTAAAAATTTCATTAACTGCCAACACGGCCATAATAGGAACCAATAGTGCCAATATAACTAATATCGATTCTACGGCTCTAAATTTATTATACATCGGGAAGTAGTCGAAGAATAAGTCCGATACTAAGGGGAAATGTCTTCCAAATGATAACAGAACAACCAAAATAGAGGTCGATAAAATCCACCACTTTATGCGTCCATTAACAATAAATAAGCCCAGTACAAAAAGGAAAAATACTCCCGCTCCAAAATACCAAGGCCCTGAAGTAAATCTCTTCTCTCCCCAATAGGATGGAATAGATCCATTCGACATTTGTATAGCCTGTCCTTCAGGAACACCTTTTCCGACAAAAAATTTAACGACCTCCGAGTTTTTATCG
>DAIQRP010000220.1:0-2270 GCA_036786125.1 Sphingobacterium sp. | reverse complement strand
TCCCGAAGAAGCGCCCCCATATGCATTCGGAATTAAAAATGTAATGGTCTCACCCATGCCCTGACTCCATTCATAAGCGTAGGTTTTATCCAAGCCTTTACCCGATTCTGAGGCATCTACCTTAACTATATTCGCTTTTCCACGGATGGTTAATTTGCTATATTCATAGGTCGTTAAGATAGCCGATGCATTGACTCCTATCGCTAAAATCACAGCCCCCAACTGTAGGCCTGCAGCTTGCAAAAAGGGCTTTAGTTGTTTTTGTTTAATGGCATAATAAAGTTCAATAATCACATACACTAAAAGACCTAAAAAGAGATAATAGGTCATTTGGTAATGGTTCACACGTAATTCTAACGCCATAAAAATCGCTAGACATAGGGTCCCCCATAATTTATTCCCTCTAAAACATAAGATAACCGAAGCAACAACAGGCGCCATAAATGCAATAGCATAGGCCTTATTCATATGCCCCGCTTCAATATATATAAAATTATATGAGGTAAATGCTACAGCTATAGCACCGACCGCAGCTAACCAAGGTCGAATTCTAAGGACTGAAAACAAAAAATACCCTCCTAATAAGTACAGGAGTACTACATCCATAGGAGGGGGAAATACCGTTTTTAAAACTTTTAGTACATAAGTACCTACGTTCATGCCTTGTTCTGCCCAAATTTGATAAGTGGGCATACCACCAAACATCGAATTTGTCCATAAAGGCGTTTTTCCGTCTTGAGCTTTATAATCAAATAATTCTTTCTGACTCGCTTGTGCTTGTATTACATCAGACTGTATTAAGGATTTCCCTTGCCATACAGGCGTAAAATAAAAAAATACAAGGATAATAAAACTGACCACAATAAGTAAATGTGTCGAGTTTTGCTTAAACCAATTTTTCATGAATATAATCAGGTTGTTTATGTCTAAAGCCCAAAAATATAGAAATGATTTTATTTACCTAATAATATTTAAAGAATTGATTAAAATAATGAAATTATCGCTTCAATTTAACCGCAGTTCCTGTCGCGCCAACCATCATCATTCCTTTGGCTCCTACTGTTTGAAAATCTAAACGAACTCCAATCACAGCATCTGCACCCATCATTTTAGCCCGTTCTGTTAATTCATTTAATGCTTCTGTCCGTGTCTCTTGAAAAACCTTTTCATAGGAATTAGAGCGCCCTCCAAAAAAATCGCGTAATCCTGCCAATGTATCTTTAATCACATTCGCTCCGATAACGACTTCTGCTGAAACGATGCCTAAATACTGATCTACTGCTTGTCCTTCAATATGACTTGTTGTTGTAATTATCATTTATTCTCCTTTTTGTATTAATCGATTGATATTTGAAATTTCACCAAATAAAACTAAGATATCCCCTTCATTTAATTTGGTTTCCGAATGGGCTATACCCGAAGCTTCTTTATAGGGTTTTATGCCATTTTTAGCCGCAGCCTCATTTATTTTGATTGTGGTCAGCACAATCACCTTAAATATATTGGTCAGATTGGCCTCCTTTAAAGTCATACCAATATATTTGGATGGTACTTTAGTTTCCACAATACTATATTGATCCGATACCTTAAACGAATCCACGATATCAATATTGTCCAGACGCATAGCGAGTCTTTCTGCAGCATCCTCTTCCGGCATAATATACTCGGAAATTGCCATGGCCTCCATAACCACTTTTTGTAAATCCGATACGACACGACCGATAATCCGCTTGACCTCTAATTGCTTGAGCAGGGCTGTCGTCAGTAAGGAAGCCCCTTCATCCTCTCCAATAGCCACAATTACGGCATGTGCATCTTTTAAAGGCAAGGAACTTACCGCTTCCTTATCCGTAGAATCCAGACATACAGTATGCGTAATCTTATCTTTAAGTTGTTCTACTATATTTAAATTTAAATCTGCCGCAATCACTTCATGTCCTAACTCCGTAAGATGAATCGCTAAAGAACGTCCAAAGTGACCTAATCCTAATACTATATACTTCATAATCTGCCGTTAAAACATAATCTTCTCACTCGGATAAATATATTGTTTGTTTTTTGTGTTTTTAATAATGGCCACTAACAGCGTAAGTGCTCCTACTCGACCGATAAACATGGTAAATGTAATAATTAATTTTCCTCCCAAAGATAAGGAAGGACTGACCCCTAAGCTCAAACCACAGGTACTATAGGCTGAAACAGTTTCAAATAATAAATCTTTCAAACTTTTATCCGGATCAGTAAAATTTAATAAGATAAAAGAAGCGCCA
>DAIQRP010000219.1:0-2787 GCA_036786125.1 Sphingobacterium sp. | reverse complement strand
AGCGATAAATACCCAGGCTATTGTACGTAATTTAATATTTCCAAATAGAAATAATCGCATTTCATAGGTGGGCAATAGACAGGCTGTAGCCGCAACTATAGCCACTAAAGAACCTGTAGAGGTCAATAAGCTGCCTAAAATATTATGCTGTAATGCCGGTATCTGAGCTGCGGCCAGATAGGCTCCAGCATTTAAAAATAAGGCGCAGATATAGATAAATAGAAATTGACGTCTATTTAAAAAGGTGAGGAATAGATTGCCTATCCAGTATAACCATAAACAATCAAATAAAATTTTAAAAAGTCCAGTATAGACAAAAGAATGGGTAATAATAGACCAAGGTTGTTGTATAAAAACGGTTAAATTTTGAGGTAGAGATAATTTGGAAATTAGGGTTTCATATAAGGGGTTTGGAATAATCTTTACATCAAACAGTAGATCTATGGTATAGATGATTACAAATACGCTGACCTGCCCTAATAGGATAAAAGGAATAGGAGAGCCTGTCATAAAGACTTCTCTCCAAAATGTTTTTATCGGATTTTCTCTCGTTCTCATAATCGATTAATACAGTCCTTTACGTATTCCCCATGCTTTTAACATAATATAACCGAAAAGAGCTCCACCCACATGTGCGAGGTGAGCAATAGATGATCCAGGTCTGGAGAATCCCAAGTAGATTTCAATAAGAATCATAATGGGGATAAAAAATTTAGCAGCAATTGGCACTGGAATAAAGATCAATTGCAGTTTCATATTTGGAAATAAATAGGCGAAAGCAAGTAATATACCGAATACAGCTCC
This sequence comes from Sphingobacterium sp., assembly GCA_036786125.1. GTDB lineage: Bacteria > Bacteroidota > Bacteroidia > Sphingobacteriales > Sphingobacteriaceae > Sphingobacterium. The sequence continues at coordinate 1,983 of DAIQRP010000219.1, read as the reverse complement.
AGAGGCTCCAACTAAAGGCGTGAAATAGACTGAAACTAATTTGTCAAATTCCGTTTGAGTAATATGAGGGAAGTTTGATGAAACGGTACCATTTACCATATCAAAATTTAAATACTGGGCAGCTTGAAAAGTCCCTACAATCTGATGGACTTCAATGGCCTGTACTCCAAATTGAAGGATTAAAGCACCAATTCCAGCAATCAGATAGAAGTTTAAGAAACGTTTAGAACCCAGCACCTGTTCGATAATGGGACCGAACATGACTAAGGAGAACATATTAAAGAAAATATGTGTAAATCCGCCATGCATAAACATATAGGTAATTACTTGCCATACTTTAAAGAATGGGGAATCTGGATAGAATACACCAAAGAAACGAGTGGATTGCTCGAATATCATGGATCCTACAAAGCATACCACATTAATTATTAATATGTTTTTTACTACTGGAGGTAAGCCTGCTAATGGGGAGCTTGAAGTCATCTTGAATAATACATTTAATTTTTACCAAATTTTGCCAATAGTTCCTGTAGCGTAAAAGTAATAATAACAGGTTTTCCATAAATGGAAATATTCGGCGACTGACAGGCAAATAGCTTATCTATAAGTTCTGCCATCGCATTATTATCTAATTTTACACCCGGTTTTATAGCGGCATTTTTAGCTAAACTTTTAGCTAAATTTTCTCTTTTAGGAAGTTTAATATCGGATTTATAGTTTTTGAAATCTTCAATTAACTGCTCTATTACTTTTATTTCATCTAATCCTGTATTTAGATCTGCAGGAATGCCATCTATAATATAGGTGTTTTTTCCAAAAGGTCGGATTTGAAAACCTAAGGTGATAATTTCTGGCAGAATTTCCTGCATAATTTCATTATCCGTAGGGTTTAAATCTAAGGTTTGAGGAAAGAGGCTCTGCTGACTAGCGCCCTGCTGTTGTTCTAGCTGCGTATTAAATTGTTCAAAAAGAATACGTTCATGTGCAGCTTGCTGGTCGATAAGGATAAATCCAGAATGAATTTGAGAAACGATAAAGCGATTATGCAATTGAAAAAATTGCTTTTCAGCTTCCTGATTTTCCTTCCGTTTAGGGACGATAACCTGAAACTGATCAGACTCCTCCTCATCCTCCTCCATCAAGGGGAGTTGAATATGTTCATTCTGCTGAGCAATTTGATATAGTGAATCCCAATTTTGTGGAATAGCCGTCTTTTTCTCAAATCCTGCAGCATAATTTTCCGAACGAGAGCCAGCGCTTTTTGTATTTTCAGATTCAAATGGATTGAAGTCTGGGTTAAAGCTAATCGTAGGAATTTGGATCTCATCCAAAGGCTTTTGAGTAATCAGGTGCGAGAATCCGGTCTCCTGATTGAAGTCTAAAGATGGAGTAATATTATACCTTCCTAAGGAACGTTTTACTGCAGAACGGATAATGGCATAGATGGCTTTTTCATCTTCATATTTAATCTCTGTCTTTGTAGGATGCACATTGATATCAATTTTTGAAGGGTCGATATCAATAAATAACACATACAAAGGAAAGGTTTCCGTAGCAATAATCTCCTCATAGGCATTCATGACCGCATGATGCAGATAAGGATCGCGGATATAACGTTTGTTCACAAAGAAAAACTGCTCTCCACGAGTCTTTTTAGCATACTCCGGCTTACCTACAAAACCATCGATTTTTATAATCGTCGTATCTTCTCCAACCGGAACAAGACGTTGATTATACGTATTCCCAAAAATATGGACGATACGCTGTTTTAGGGTTTCTGCAGGAAGATGATACATTTCATTACCATCGGAATGTAGGCTAAAGAAAATATCGGGATGAGCTAAGGTAATACGTTGAAACTCCTCGATAATATGACGCATCTCTACGGAATTACTCTTTAGGAAATTTCGACGTGCAGGAATATTAAAAAAGAGATTCTTCACCGAGATACTTGTTCCTGTAGGTAAAGCTTCGGGATGTTGA
>DAIQRP010000024.1:23915-31074 GCA_036786125.1 Sphingobacterium sp. | reverse complement strand
TAAGTTATTCACATATTGTGGAAAACCGATGTGTATAAAATGTGCATATAGAAATTTGTTCGATGCCATGCTGTTAATAAGGTGTTATGCTTCTGTGCATGGGTATGAAAATAAAGCTGTTGATTATCAGTATATAAGTTCTTTTAAATCGCTTAATTCACGACTATTAACAGAGTTATCCACATTATGTGGATAACTTGATGTGGATAATTTATACTAAGCATCTGCCTTCAATTAGTTTTAAATGCTATTTTTTGTGTATTCGTACTTTTTTATAAGTAAAAAATACTTGTGTATTATTTTTATCTGAAAATCAACTGTTAATAACTATAGGGGTTGTTCGGTTATCCACAGTTTAGAATGTAGTTTTCCACATTTTGTGGAAAACTGATATTTCATATCAAGCAGCATATCAACAAGCATATCGACCAGCATATCAAGCAGCATATCGACCAGCCTATTAGTTTGGATATATAAGCTAAGGAGTGTTCTAATTTTTGGCATATAAAAAGTCCAACATACTAGTATGTTGGACTTCTTAGTTAATGGAGTATGCTGAATCATTTACCTGCAGTTATGCAAATAATGTATCAGTAATTATGCGATTAATGTATCCGCAGTCTGCGGATTTTCATCCATATAACGAGTCAGACTATCATCTAATTCTTTCATCCATTTCGTATGATGTTTCGTCGCGTTGCAGTTGTCCATAACGGAGGTATATACCTTATCGCGATAGGTTAAGATATTCTCTTCTTTATCATGCAGCCAACTTTTAAACATAGCTGCGACCTGATCGAGGTTAAAGTCTGGATAATCTGTGCTCTGGATTAATTCCCGAATATATTCGGTTTGGAAATCCACCTGCTCGAAATGATCCTTTAATGCCGCTTCTTCTTGTAACCATTTTTGAATATCCTGGTCCCTTTCTGCTTTTTCTGGAAGGCTGATGCGTCCGAGCATATAGTCTCTGGCATACCATGCTTGGGCATCAAACATATTAAAGGTATAATACTGATCTTGCATACCTAGATAGATTAATTGAGGAAGTTCATTATAAATGACGCCTTTAAATAAATTATCTGGATAGAGACAATTTTTAGTTTTTAATCTTAAGTTATCGGGTAAGAATGGAAACTTGTGCTGATAGCCGGTGCAGAAAATTACGGCATCATAGGCTTTACGGGTACCATCCTTTAAAATAGCCTCATTTCCTTCGAAATGCGTGACTAAAGGAACTTCTTTAATCTGATCGGGCCAGTTAACCCCTATGGGATTCGTACGGTAAGAAATCGTGACCGAACGTGCGCCATGTTTATAACATTGTACACCGATATCTTCGGCCGAGTAGGAGCTTCCAATTAATAAGATATCTTGGTTGATAAACTGATCTGCTCCGCGAAAGTCATGGGCATGCATTACAGCTCCAGGAAAGTCTTCAATACCTTTCATATAGGGCAGATTTGGCGTGGAGAAGTGGCCTGTTCCTACCACCAGGTAGTCAAAGATTTCTTCAAAGGTTTTATTATTTACCAAATCGTCGAAGATAACTCGAAATTGTTGGGTTTCCTCGTTATAATCTACCCAACGGGCTACTGTATTAAATTGAATATACTTGCGGGCATCCGATTGTTTGATACGGCCTTGAATGTAGTCAAAAAGGACTTCTCTGGGCGGGTACGAGGAGATTGCCTGACCGAAATGTTCTGAAAAGGTATAGTCTGCAAATTCTAGACATTCTTTAGGACCATTAGACCACAAGTATTTGTACATACTTCCATGTAAAGGTTCTCCATACTGTCCAACACCTGTTCTCCAGGTATAATTCCACATTCCACCCCAGTTATCTTGTTTTTCATAACAAGTAATTTCAGGAATGGCATTTCCTTTTTTTTCTTCCGATTCAAATGCTCTAAGCATGGCTAATCCACTAGGGCCGGCGCCGATAATTCCGATTTTTTTACGCATTAATTATAAGTTTTAAGTGAACTGTAGTCGGTCAGCTGGACAATAGATATCCATACCGCGGTTAATTGCGATAAAAACTACAGCAAGAAAATATAGTAAAGGCTTATTTAAAAAAATAAGCTTCTGTATTAAGCTGGAAAATTTAAGGGACGAAAGGGTAGAGACGTCCTTTTAAGGCTAAGAAATAGGTTAAGCTGAGCTTCGATAAAGAGGTGTTAATTATATGACTCATATACCTAATATAGTCATTTTCAAGCATATTATCAAATGTTTCCTACAGGTTTAAGTGTTAGGAATTATATTATTCTCTGTTTTAATAAAGCATAAGTCTGATGATATACAGCACATGTCGGGGAGGCCAGCTGCTGAGGCAAAAAAAAACCTGCATAAAGCAGGTTTTTAAATAATATATAACTACTTCTAGTTACGCACCTAATTGTACGCGTTTGAAAGCAGTAACAGTTAAACCTTTAGCAACTGAATCTAAGAATTGAGCGATAGATTTAGAGTTATCTTTCACGAATTCTTGGTTTAATAAAGTTGTTTCTTTGTAGAACTTGTTTAATTTACCAGCAGCGATTTTTTCTGCCATTTCAGCAGGTTTACCTTCAGCGATAATTTGTTCTTTAGCAATTGCCATTTCACGCTCGATAGTATGTGCATCTACACCATCTTTATCGATAGCGATAGGGTTCATAGCAGCGATTTGCATAGCTACATCTTTACCTGCTTCTTCTACACCTTCAGCATCAGCAGAAAGACCTACTAATACACCTAAACGGTAGTTTGCGTGGATATAAGCAACAACTTTCTCAGCAGAAACAGTTTCGTATTTAGAAACGTCAATTTTCTCACCAATTTTACCAGTTTGATCGATTAATAAATCAGCAATTTTAGTACCGCCAATTTCTAATGCTTTTAGGTCTTCTAAAGTAGCAGGTTTGTTTGCTAAAGCAACTTCAGCAACTGACTCAGCGAAAGCTACGAAATCAGCATTTTTAGCTACGAAATCAGTTTCACAGTTAACTTCAACTACGATACCTGATTTGCCATCAGCTGTAGCTTTAGCAATGATAACACCTTCGTTAGAATCGCGGTCTTGACGGCTAGCAGCAACTTTAGCTCCTTTTTTACGTAAGTAATCAACAGCAGCTTCGAAATCACCGTTTGCTTCAACTAACGCTTTTTTACAATCCATCATACCTGCGCCTGTTTGTTGACGCAACTTGTTTACATCTGATGCAGAAATTTGTACTGACATGATATATTTCTTTTAATTATAAATGACTTATTAATACACAATAATAGCTTAAAGTATGTTAAGCTATTATGAATTTCTCTCTAGGTATAGAGAAAAACCAAAAAACCGGGTAGATAGGCTAGCTTAAGGAAAGACTAAAAAGTTCTTTTCCAGAAACTAACGCTACGCTATCCGGTTTGGAATAACAATATTATTCTCCGTCTTTCGCTTTACGAGGACGTTTAGCTTCTGAAGCATCTGTAGTATCTACTTTAGCTTTCGCTGCAGCAGCATCTTTTTCAGCTTCTTCTTCTTTATCACGTTTACGTTCGTCTAAACCTTCTTGGATTGCTTTACCGATAACTGAAGCGATTAAGCTAATAGATTTAGTAGCGTCATCATTTGCAGGGATTGGGAAATCGATGTTTGTAGGATCAGAGTTCGTATCTACCATTGCAAAAGTAGGGATGTTTAATTTGATTGCTTCCGTAACAGCGATATGTTCTTTTTTCACATCGATGATGAATAAAGCAGCCGGTAAACGGTTTAAATCAGCGATACCTCCTAAAAGGGCCTCTAATTTAATACGCTCACGTTGGATCATTAACTTCTCTTTTTTAGATAATACATCGTATGTACCATCTTTTTGCATTTTGTCAATAGTAGACATTTTTTTGATGGACTTACGAACTGTTGTGAAGTTTGTAAGCATACCACCTAACCATCTTTCTGTAACGAAAGGCATGTTAACTGCTTTCGCTTGTTGAGCGATGATTTCTTTTGCTTGTTTTTTCGTTGCTACGAATAAAACCTTACGACCTGATTTTACGATTTGTTTGATAGCTGAAGCAGCTTCTTCCAATTTCGTAAGCGTTTTGTTCAAGTCAATGATGTGGATACCGTTACGTTCCATGAAAATGTACTTAGCCATTTTCGGATCCCATTTACGTGTAAGGTGACCAAAGTGCACACCTGCATCCAATAAGTCTTGATAAGTTGTTCTTGCCATTTTTTGATCCTCCTTTGATTAACGTTTACTGAATTGGAATCTTCTACGAGCTTTACGACGTCCTGGTTTCTTACGCTCAACCATACGGTCATCACGCGTAACTAAACCTTTCGCACGTAATGCTGGTTTCACTTCTGGGTCTAATTCAACTAATGCTTTCGCAATAGCTAAACGGACAGCTTGCGCTTGACCAGTGATACCACCTCCATTAACGTTCACATTCACATCAAAATTCCCTGCTTGACCTGCTACTTCTAAAGATTGAGTAACAATGTATTGCAAAGGCAATGTTGGGAAATATTCTTTGTAATCTTTACCATTGATGGTTAAGATTCCGCTACCAGCAGTTAAGTAAATGCGGGCAACAGCAGTTTTTCTTCTTCCTGAAGTATTAGTTGTTGACATGTCGATTCTCCTTAAAATTTAACTGGTTTTGGATTTTGCGCCTCATGTTTGTGCTCAGTTCCAGCATAAACATAAAGGTTTTTAAATAACTGACGACCTAAACGGTTTTTAGGAAGCATACCACGAACCGCTTTCTCAATGATGCGCTCAGGGTGTTTAGCCAATAACTCTTTAGGAGTGATGAAACGTTGACCACCCGGGTAACCCGTGTAACGAACGTAAACTTTGTCACCTAATTTGTTTCCTGTCAATCTAATTTTGTCTGCATTGATAACCACAACGTTATCTCCACAGTCTACGTGAGGGGTGAAAGTAGGTTTGTGTTTACCACGAATAACTTTCGCGATTTCACTAGCCAAACGCCCCAAAATCTCGCCTTCAGCATCAACAACAATCCACTCTTTGTTGATAGTGTTCTTGTTGGCAGAGACAGTTTTGTAACTTAACGTATTCACTTGCTTTGAATTAAAAAATTAATAAATGTTTTATTTCTCTTTTTGCACTAGGTACAATAAGGACTGCAAAGGTAAAATTTATTTTCCTGATTATAAAGTATTATTTTATTTAAAATCATTTTTTTATACATTGATACTTTTATAGCGTCTGTATCGTATATTTATTAAGGATAATACTTAGTTTAGTGTTACAATAGAATTAATTTAGAAATTTATATGATCAATATATACAGAAAGTCGAAAAAATGGACCTTTATTGCCGGATTACTATTTTCTTCACTTTTCATATCTCAAGCCCATGCGCAGACCTCTGAAGTTAAACCCTACCAGTCTCAATTGACCTTGGTGGAAGGGAAGTTGCGTGCAGGGCAGTTTCCAGAAGCATTAAGCCTCATGGATGATATCCTTACTCAGTATCCTCAGGCGGATGATATTTATTTTGCCAAAGCCTTGGTGAATGCCGAGTTGCGTAATTTGGATGAAGCCCTAGCGAATTTGGATCAGGCTATAGCTATTTCTGAGAATCCACATTATTTAGCCTATGCGGTAGATATCTATAAGAATAAAGGAGATATTCCTAAAGCACTTACATATTTGGATCGTTTAATTGCTAAAAGCCCCGAGGTTTCAGGTAATTATAGAGAGAAGATGATGTTATTGCAATATAATAAAGAAGCCGATAAGGCTATCGATCTGTATCAGGAGGTGAAACAGAAATTTGGAGAAACTGATACCTTAGATTTATTATATGCTGACCTGCTTCTTGCCGATAATAAAAAAGGGGAAGCGAAAAAAGTGCTTCAAAAATGGATTGATCAGGAGTCACCTTTACGTGGCATCTATACAAGTCTAGCACAGATTTATGAGCAGGAAGGCAACAAACGTGGGGCCTTATTAATTCTGGAGAAAGCTTTGCCGCTAATTAAAAATGATGATTATATCTTTTTAGATTTAGCAGATGTATACCGTATTAATAAAAGAGATAAGTTAGCTTTTGAATATTTAAAGAAAGCTTTTGAGTCGATGAATGTAGGTTTTGGAGATAAGAGTAGAATTCTGCTTTCCAGTTTTGTGAATGCTAATGGATTAACTTTTCCTCAGATTATTGAGTTAAGTAATATCTTGACCATAAAATACCCTCGGGTAGCCGATGCACATGTTTTAAAAGGGCAGGCTTTATGGATGAATAACCAAAATTCAGACGCAAGAGCGCAATTGCTTGTAGCCGTAGGGATCAACCCGAATCATATTGATGCTTGGCGCATGTTAATGAATGTTGACCTATCCTTAAATGAACCCGATGAGGCCTTACGTCATGGTACGGAAGCCTTAGGTATTAATCCCAATCAATCGATACTCTTATATTTTATGGGAGTGGCTAATTTAATTAAGGAAGATTATCCTGGGGGTAGAACCTTTATGGAGGCTGCCTTAAATAATGCCCAGCGAGAGAATAATTTCTTGCAATCTAATATCTATTCCTCTTTAGGAGATATCTACCATAAATTAAATATGACGGCAGAATCTGATGTCGCTTATCGGGAGGCAATTAGCTTAGATAGCACAAATGTTTCAGCCTTGAATAATTTAGCGTACTATTTGTCGTTAAGAAAAGAGGATTTAGCATTTGCAGCTGAATCTGCGGCAAGAGCAAATGAGTTAAGACCTAATGATCCTACTTTTCAGGATACTTACGCTTGGGTCTTATTTCAACAGCAGCAGTATAAGGAAGCCTTAATCTGGATTGAAAAAGCAATTAAGCTTTCTAAAGTTCCTTCGGCTGTATTGTATGAGCATTATGGAGATATTCTATCTAAAAATGGGAAAAGTGCTGAAGCCGTGAAATATTGGAAATTAGCCATTCCTAATGCGCAGAAAGAAGGCATCAATTTGGAAAAGTTAAATCAGAAAATAAATACGAAATCATATGTGGAATAGATTAGGGATTTTGGTCATTGGACTTTTAGTATTGGGAGCCTGTCGCTCGAAAAAGGTCATCAGCCATGATCCTGCGGATATACCCACAAAAACGCCTACAGAAAGCCCGAATACGGGAACTGCAACAGCGGCTTTTGAATTGTC
>DAIQRP010000024.1:15066-23905 GCA_036786125.1 Sphingobacterium sp. | reverse complement strand
TTCTGGAAAGGCAAAAGCTAGTCTAGGAGTGAATGAGGATAGTAAGGATGTAAATTTAAATATCCGTATCGCTAAAGATCATAAGATATGGATTTCTGTAACAGCGATTTTAGGGGTAGAAGTGGCTCGAATTTTAATTACTCCAGATTCCGTGCAGATTATGAATAAGTTATATGGGGAGTATATCAATAAACCCTTTTCTTATATTCATAGGTATACCAATAATAACTTGACCTTTGGAAATATACAGGATATCCTGATGGGTAATGTCTCGGCTAATTTATTACATACGCCTCAATTACAAATTGCCTCTTCTGCGGATCAATCTCAAACGCAGTTAATAGGGAAGAAATCGGGATTAACCTATATATATAGTATTAACAATGAAAATAAACCCGTGCAATTGCGTATGACTGAAGCGGAACGAAATCAGACGATGGAGGTTGGATATGGTCAGCATGTAAAGACAGCAGGCAGCCTATTTCCACAGCTAGTGAAACTTCGTATCCTTGGAGATCAGGTTAAAATAAATGCTCATATTGATTATACACGTGTCGCTTTTGATGAAGTTATTGAGACACCCTTTTCAGTACCGGCTAAATATAAGGTTATAAATTAATCGTGATACTGCTACAGATTTAGTAATTTCGCATTCTAATTACCAAAATAATTAACTTTTGTGGGTTAATTTATAGTATAAATAAAGAGTTCATGAATTTTAAAAAAGCAACATTAACTTTTCTTACGACTTTCTTAGTATGCTCTGCCGCTTGGGCGCAGAGTAGTGCGGAATTGCAGAAACAAAGAGAGCGTCTAAATCGTGAGATTGCGGAATTGCAGCAGACCATTCGCTCCACAACGAATGAGAAGATCTTGTCTCAAAAACAAGTAAATGCGCTATCTACGCAGTTGAATCTTCGTGAGCAAAAAATCAATACGATAAGTTCCGAATTAAGACTGATTAATAATCAAATCGCTTCCAATAATACCGCTGTAAAAAATCTCCTTGCGCAGTTAGAGAAATTACGTAAGGACTATGAGAAGATGATTCTCTTCGCCTTTAGAAATAAGAATGCATATAATAAGATGATGTTTATCTTCGCTTCTAAAGATTTTAATCAGGGATTTAAGCGCGTTAAATATTTACAACAGTTTAATGATTCACGTAAAATCCGGGCGAATGAAATTGAGGAAACTCAAAATCAAATTCGCTTAAAGATTGCGCAGCTGGAGTCAGATAAGAAGAAACATGGCGTCTTATTGGCCGAACAACAAGGTGAGAAAGATATTATTGCCAAAGAGCGTTCTACACATTCTAAGGTGTTGAATGAGTTAGTCACTCAAGAACGTGGATTTAAAAATGAGTTATCTAAAAAACAATCCGAGGACAAGCGATTAGCATCGGCTATTCAGGCAGCTATCCGTAGAGAGATTGAAGAAGCTCGCCGTAAGGAGGAAGCGCGAAGACGTGCCGAAGAAGCAGCAGCAGAAGCGAGAAAAGCCGCTTCAGCAGGAGCGAAGTCAGCACCTACCGATGCGAAGGCGAAGCCTGCTGAAACAAAAACTACTGCCCGTAAATCAGATTCCGAAGTACTGAGAGCGACACCTGAAGCGGCTAAACTTTCTGCAGACTTTAGATCGAATAGAGGACGTCTTCCATGGCCTGTAGCCAATGGAAATATCATCCAAAATTATGGGGTAGAAAGAGTGGGTAGAAATGTGACGGTCAACCATGAAAATATTAAAATCCGTACCAATGCTGGAGCAGCAGCGAAGGCTGTATTCTCGGGTACTGTGACAAGAACATTAACGGTTTCAGGTAATAAAGTTGTGATAATTTCGCATGGTGACTTCTTCAGTGCATATGGAAATTTAAGTAGTTTCTCTGTTTCTGAAGGTCAGAAAGTGTCTACAGGTCAGTCTATTGGGGTTGTTGGGACAGATGGAGAGTCTGGAATATCCTTAATCGAATTCTCTATGTACCAGGGAATGTCCACTTTAAATCCGGAGTCCTGGTTATCGAGATAATGATTTTAAAAAAAAAAATGTACATTTGCTTTAAGTGCACTGCTTAGGTATGTACTAACGAGTTAATTAGCGAATAAGAAAATAGAAAAAATTATAGATTATGTTCACATCAGGAATGTTATTTTTAGGAACGCAAGAGATTATCTTAATTGTCGTAGGTGTTCTTTTATTATTTGGGGGTAAAAAAATTCCAGAATTAATGCGTGGTTTAGGTCGTGGTGTTAAGGAATTTAAAGAAGGTCAAAAAGAAGACGGTTCTGCGCCTACAAAACAAGATATTGACGAGAATAAATAGTAGTCCAAAAGGCTAAATTTGAATAAGACTTTATGATTCATAAAGTCTTATTTTTTTTATCTAATTTTATTTTTTTAAAAGTTTATAATAAATTCACCAAACGGTCGTTTTATTCAAAGTGCTAGATTGTTTTGATGCCAACCTAAACGACATCAATGCTTACAGATTAGAATCTAAGTATGATGCATAAAAATAGAGCAAATGAATTCTAAAAAATTTTCCATTTTAGCCCTAAGTAGCCTTTACTGTGTATGTTCCGCACAAGCTCAAGAAGATTATATCCGTGCCATTAATGATTCCACACAGATGGCTATTCTTCAGGTTACCGAAAGACAAATTTCAGATATCTATCAGCAATTAGATAGTATTAAATTTGTGAATGTTGGGGAGAAAAATGTCGATGACATTATATTTGATATTGAGGATGTCAATTTCGTCAGACGTCTTAATTTTATTCAAAGAGAAGTACAACTCAATTATAACGCCCAAGTTCGAAATTATATCGATCTGTATAGTACCAATAGATACCGTGGGCATCTGTGTAAGATGCTAGGTTTGGGGCAGTACTATTTTCCCATCTTTGAAAAAGCCTTAGCCGAAGTCGGTGTTCCTACAGAAATTAAATATTTAAGTATTGTAGAGTCAGCGTTAAACCCACATGCTGTTTCCCGAGTAGGAGCCACAGGACCTTGGCAGTTTATGTACGGTACAGCTAAGGGATATGATTTAGCCATGGATAATTATATCGATGAGCGTAAAGATCCTCTAGCGGCTTCTTATGCTGCAGCCCGCTATCTAAAAGATGCCTATGCTGATTTTGGGGATTGGCTCTTAGCGATAGCTTCCTATAATTGTGGCAAGGGAAATGTAAAACGTGCCATTGCCAAATCGGGTAAGTTTAATCCTTCATTTTGGGATATTTCCCCATATCTTCCGCGAGAGACTCGTAACTATGTCCCCGCCTTTATAGCAATGACCTATATGTTTGGCTATCCGGAAGATCATCAGATTATGGCCGCAGAACAGTCGGAATTAAATCTCTTTAATGAGGTGGTCATGGTCGACAAGTATATCTCCCTACCCGAAATAGCCAAAGCTTTAAACATTCCTTTAGAGAAGTTAAAATTACATAACCCAGCCTATAAAAGATTGGTTGTTAATGGTACTGTAGATGCGCCAAAACGTTTAGTGATACCTAAAGAATCAGAATTTAATAAGGAAGAGCTTTATTTGGCGTTAAATACTGCAGTCACTTCAGGAACAACGGTTATTGAAGCTCATAATGATGATCTACGTGTGGCTAAGAAAAGCAGTAGCAGCCCGAATAACAGCACTCATCATCGTGTCGTGAAAGGGGAGACCTTAGGTCGTATCGCTTCTAGTAATGGGGTTTCCGTGCAGGACTTAAAAGCCTGGAATAATATTAAAGGAAATCATATTAGCATAGGACAACGCCTGATTGTCAGATCTTCTGGGGTAAATAGTAAATTGGCCAGCCGAACAGCACAAGCCTCTACAAGCAAATATGTAACACATACGGTAAAAAAAGGGGATACCTTATCCGGTATTGCGAGTAATTATAAAGGGGCGACAATCAGACAGATTAAAGCAGATAATAATATTAAAGGCAGCATGTTAAAGCCTGGGACTAAATTGAAGATTAACCGCAGTTAATCTCCCGTCCTATACTAAAAAAAGCTGCTCGAAAGAGCAGCTTTTTTTATTTATAATAACCAAGCAGCATCTTCCTGCTTGTCACTTTCATCGAGTATAACTTCCACATGTTCCTTTAATATGGTCGATAATTTCAGGCCATAATAATCAGAAAATACAGGGAATTGGTGGTGGCTGCGGTCGATTAATACCGCCGTACGCATTTTATTTAGAGGTACATTTAAGAATACACCTAAGCCATAGGCTAAGGTTCTTCCCGAATTTAATACATCGTCTACCAAAATTACGGTTTTATTCTCCACGATATTAATATCTATATCAGTATCGGCTTTTAAAGTTCTACTATCCTTAGAGATGGTTAGTTTCACCAAGTCTATCGGTTTGGAAGAAATCTCTTCTAAGATTGATTTTAAGCGTTTAGCAAAGATATAACCGCGTTCAGCAATACCGACTAGAACTAAAGTCTGCTCTTCAAAATTATCCTCTAAAATTTGATAGGCAATACGAATAGACTTTTGCTTGATCTGCTCTTTATCTAAGATTAATGTTTTCTTTGAAGACATATACATGAATTTTTGTTAGGGTAAAATTAGCAAAACTTTTATAAAATAGAAGGCCTATAACAAGAAAAGGCTGTAATCTAAATTACAGCCTTTTAAATATCTTTCGGAGGAAAAATTAATTAATAGATTCACTCATTTCCTTGGATAATTCCGCCGTTAAGATGCGGCTATCGTTAGGCATGCGGCCTCCGTTATAGTAATAACGTTTCCAATAAGGTTCATCTAAATTAGAAACCATCACACCTTTACTTGAAGAAGCATGTGCGAATTTATTGTCTCCAATATAAACCCCGACATGGGTAATACTTTTACTTCTGATTTTAAAGAACACAAGATCTCCAGCTTTTAATTCACCTTTACTAATTGGAGTCACTTGAGAATACTGGTTTCTACTGTTGTACCCTAAAGTGGTATTAAATACTTTGTCATATAATTCATATGCAAATTTAGAGCAATCAATACCTTTTTTTGAGGAACCTCCTAAGCGGTAAGGAGTACCAATCCAATCGTATACAAATTGATATAATTTTGTATTCGTCGTCGCATTTACGGCAACGCCCATGATTTGAGAAAAGTATTCTTTAGCTAAGTTATCTGGGTCAGATTGGGAGGTTTTGGATTGGGATTTGGTTGTTTGTGCCTGCGACACTAGACATAAGCCTATGAAGAGCATGGATGCTACTAGTTTCTTTGTTTTCATTAAATCGCTTTTTAATACAACTTTATCTTTTAGTTTTTAATTAAAGCTGTCATCATTTTAGGACAGCCTCTGTTACAAATCTAATACATACATTATTATAAACCAAGCAAAATCCTACTTATTTAACATAATTTTAACAATTTTAACATTTTATTTGAGCTTTTGTTATTTGTTGAGCAATAATAAATTGTAGCGATTGAATTGGATTTTGTAAATAGTCGAATTTTATGCGAAATTGATAGTATAAAGGCTATTTTTATTAATTTTTTAAAATAATTTGTTTATTATTTTGGATTTATAAGAATTTATATTCTATATTAGCGGAAACAAAAAGACAATCATGTATTCAACGATTATTATTTCGACAATTATTATTACCACCGGCATATATACACGGAGGAGGAAGTTTTATTGTCTATAATAATATACAGAAAATATACGAAACGCCTTCCTCCTTTGAGTGAAGGCGTTTTTTTTTGATGTGTTTCAATACATAAAAAAATAAAACAAAGACCTAATAATCAACTAAAACAGTATGAAAATTTTAAAATTCGGAGGAACATCAGTAGGTTCAGCAAGTAGTATCACTGCCGTATTGGAGATTGTTAAGAAAGCTTATGAAGCCGGAGAGAAACCCTTAGTCGTCTTATCGGCCATGTCAGGAGTGACAAATCTCTTAACTAAGATGGCAGAAGATGCCGCTGAGGGAAAATCCTTTCAGGAAGATTTAAAACTAGTCGAAGAAAAACACTTTGCTGTAGTTAAGCAGTTAATAGCCGTAAAATATCAGAACCCTGTCTTTACGAAATTAAAATTATTCATCAATGAAATTGAAGATCTCTTACAGGGAATCTATGCTTTAAAAGAACTTAGTCTTCAAAGTAAAGATCTGATTGTGAGTTATGGGGAACGCTGTTCTAACTTTATGGTTTCTAAAATTGCGGAGCAATATCTTCCACAAGCTACTTATGTGGATGCATCGCATTATATTAAAACGGATTCAAACTTTGGACATGCCCATGTAAATGAAGTTTTAACGCATCAGCTCATTACGGCATTATCCCATTCGCATCAAGATCAGTTATTATTTGTTACAGGATTTATCGGATCGAATGAAAAGGGACGGATTACGACGCTAGGTCGTGGAGGTTCGGATTATACAGCCGCAATTTTCGGATCGGTTTTACAGGCTACAGCCATTGAAATCTGGACGGATGTAAATGGCATGTTAACTGCAGATCCGCGTATTGTTAAAAAAGCATTTTCTTTGCCTATTTTATCCTATACAGAAGCGATGGAGTTAAGTTATTTTGGCGCAAAAGTAATCTATCCTCCCACGATGATTCCGGCATTTTTAAAGAAAATTCCGATTGTTATCCGTAATACTTTTGAACCTGAATTCCCAGGTACTGTGATTCAGTTTGATTCTGGGAAGACAGATCTTCCGATTAAAGGAATTTCCTCTATTGCAGATAGCTCGGTTATTAATCTTTCGGGTTCCGGTATGGTCGGGAAGTCCGGATTTTCAGGAAGGTTATTTACGCTATTGGCTCGAGAGCAGATTAATGTAGTCCTTATTACACAGTCTTCCTCGGAACATAGCATCACCTTTGCGGTTAATCCTGAAGATGCTTTAAAGGCTGTCCAATTAATTGAATTGGAATTTGAACTGGAATTACAAGCCAATAAATTAGCGAAACCTACTGTGGAAGATAACCTATCTGTACTAGCTATAGTCGGAGAGAATATGAAGAAGACTCCAGGTATGGCAGGGCGCCTATTCTATGCTTTAGGAAGAAATGGAATTAATGTGCGTGCTATTGCTCAGGGTTCATCAGAATATAATATCTCCGTTATCATCAATAAAGTAGACTTGTCAAAAGCTTTAAATGCTGTACACGATGCTTTTTTTGCCGAGTTAAAGAAGACCTTATATGTTTTTAACCTCGGTACAGGAAATATCGGTGCGACTTTATTTAAGCAACTGGAAAAGCAGCATGATTTCCTCTTAGACAATAATGATGTAGAAATTAAGGTGGTCGGAGTATCCAACTCACGGAAGATGGTATTTAATCTTTCCGGAGTAGATCTTTCCCATTGGGAGGAAGAGTTAAATACGCATGGGGAAGAAGCTGACTTAGCCCAGTTTGTCGAGCGGATGAAGTTGTTTAATCTACCTAACTGTGTATTTATAGACAATACTGCTTCAAAACTTCCGGCGAGCTATTATGAAGATATTTTCAAAGCGAATATCTCCATTGTAACCTGCAATAAAATTGCTAATTCAGGAAGTTATGCACAGTATTTAAATCTCAAAGAAACAGCGCGTCGACATGGTGTAGATTTTTTCTATGAGACAAATGTAGGTGCCGGTCTACCTATTGTACGTGTTTTAAAAGACCTTATGCTATCGGGAGACCGGATTGTGAAAATTGAGGCTATTCTTTCAGGAACTATATCTTATATTTTTAATAACTTTAAAGGAGAGGCCTCTTTTTATGAGGTGGTTAGACAAGCACAGGAGCTGGGATATACGGAGCCTGATCCTCGGGATGATTTGGGAGGAATTGACTTTATGCGAAAGATGTTAATCCTAGCGCGAGATGCAGGATATGAAATTGAATCGGAGGATGTGAATTTAGGAGCCATTCTTCCTGAATCCTGCCTAGCAGCTTCCTCCGTGGAAGAGTTTTATAAAGAGTTATTAAATCAAGAGGCCTTTTTTGAGCAATTGAAAAATCAAGCTGAATCTGAGCAGAAGGTGATCCGATATATCGGGAAGTTGGAAGATGGAAAGGTCGCTATTGCGGTGGAGTTAGTCGATGATGCGCATCCATTTTATGCACTCTCCGGCTCAGATAATATTATATCTTTTACCACGGAAAGATATAAAGACCGTCCTTTAGTGGTCAAAGGTCCTGGCGCTGGAGCAGAAGTGACTGCAGCAGGAGTATTCGCGGATTTAGTTAATGTAGGGGCCTAATTATATATAATAATGGAAAATAGCAAGTTAAAAGAACGTATAGATTTTAATAAAATACTTGAACAGGTACGTGTATTTGCGCCAGCAACCGTTGCCAATATGATTTGTGGCTATGATATATTAGGTTTTGCCGTAGACCAACCTGGGGATGAGGTGTTCATGAAAAGATCAGCAATTCCTGGGGTACGTATAGTTTCTATTACCGGAGATGATGGCCGCTTGTCTTATGACAGCCATAAAAATACCGTTTCAGCCTGTGTGCTGTCCCTCTTGACGGAGCTCGATTTAGTGCATGAATTTGGCGTGGAGATCGAACTTCATAAACATATGCCTATAGGATCTGGTTTAGGATCTTCTGCAGCCAGTACAGTGGCAGGGCTATTTGCTATTAATACCTTGTTGGGAAATCCATTGAGCGCCAAAGAATTATTACCCTACTGTGTAGAAGGGGAGCGCTTAGCCTGTGGTCATGGGCATGCCGATAATGTGGCGCCAGCCTTATTTGGAGGGATTACTTTAATTCGGGGAGGAGCGGATGAACTCGATGTTATTAAATTACCAGTTCCTCAAGATCTACATGTTGCCGTGGTATTTCC